>JAJZCU010000070.1 GCA_021828935.1 Planctomycetota bacterium
CATTCGACCACGACTTTCCCAGTTGGGCCACCGGCGTAATCATTCCGCATTCCATTTACGACCTCATTCGCAACCGCGGCCACATCAACATCGGCCTGAGCCACGACACCAGCGAGTTCGCCTGCGACAGCTTAGGCTGGTACTGGAATCGCATCGGCCGGCGTTGTTACCCAAACGCCACGGCCATTTTATTGTTGTGCGACAGCGGCGGAAGCAACGCCGCATCGCACCATATTTTCAAAGAAGATCTGCAAGCCCTGGCCAACGACCTGGGAATCGAAATCCGGGTAGCCCACTTTCCCAGTTACTGCTCAAAGTACAACCCCATCGAGCGCCGTTTTTTTCCGCACGTCACCCGCGCCTGCCAAGGGATGCTGTTCGACACGGTGGAAAACGTGGCCGACCTGATGCGCAAGACCTCCACCGCGACGGGCCTGCGGGCCACGGTCAATGTCCTCCGCGGCGCCTACGAGACCGGCCGTAAGGCCGCCAAGAATTTCAAGGAAGATATGCTCATAAAATTCGACCAGCTGCTGCCCAAATGGAACTATGTCGCACAACCGCAATGATCACGACAGTTATTGATTCGGCGGTCCTTATTTTAATTTCGCGGCGCCCCTCGCCGGCTTCTTCAAGCCGCATGGTCTCAAAGCCATCAATAACTTCTCGCAAATTATCCAGGTAATCCTGGTCCTGCGTCTCCTGGCGCAGGCGCCGATACCAATCGGCAAAATTACTATGGTATTGGTCCGGGCGCCTGGCCTCGTCCGGCGCCAACCCGCTCATGCGGCGCGGATCTGGGGCAATGCACAAAAATGCGCCGAGCCATTTTTTAAACCAAGAGAGCCGCGCGTTGTCGTGCCGTTCGCTGATTGTGGCCAGGGCGGAGCGGGTCCAATCAAATGGGTATTGAACTTTGTCGATGTGCTGGTCATTGAAAAGGTGGACCTGGCCCTTGTCAAAACTAAAAATCGGCCGGCCTGCGTATTGTACTTCTTCCTTAACTACGCGCAGCTGGTCTTTGGCGCCCCAGGAATCCACGACCAGCCGAAAATGGTAGGCGCCCTGGTTTCCAGCTACGTCCAGCTCGAATGTTTGTTCAGGAACTTCCTGCCAGCGAGTCCGCGACCGACCGAGGAACCGCGAAATGCCCTGTGTGTCAGGCTGGTTTTCAATGGGGCCGGTGGCGCCGGGCAGTTGCCCATAAACGCAGAAGTCCCTAAGCAACGCCACAACATCAAAAATGGTTGACTTGCCCGCCCCGTTCGCCCCAAGAATCAACTGCTGCGGCCCAAACCGGCACTCAAAGTTGACCAGGCACTTGTAATTATCAACGTAGAGTCCTTGTCAGCATCAGCGCCATTATAAGAATTAACGATGGCCATTGAAAGTGGCTCCTAAACTGGCATCCCCGCCGCCGCCTCACTACCATGCAACGGTCGCAAAGTTTCGGAGACCCGCCTATGAAACGTTTGGGCGCAGCAATTGCCGCGCTTTTATTGATGTTGGCCCTGCTGCCCCGGCCGGGCGTGGCCGCCGAAGTGGACCTGCGCGATACGGTCACCGTGCAGGTGGTGCGCAAGGCCCGCAATGCGGTGGTCAGCATCACGGCCCGGCGGTTTGTCACGCGGCGCGTCAATCCCTTTCCCGGCGATCCATTCTGGCAGCAGTTTAATTTGGGACAAATCGTGCGCGTGCCGGCCGACTTTCTGGGCAGCGGCATTATTGTTCAGAAAACTGGGTATATTGTTACCAACAATCATGTCATTGCGGGCGCCAAATCGATTCATGTGAAGTTATCATCCGGCAAAACATATTCGGCGCGACTCATCGGCACGGATCCCGCAGCCGATCTGGCGGTGCTGAAAATTTCGGGCAAAACGCCATTCCCTACGCTTACGCTGGGCGATTCGGCCAGTCTGATGATCGGCGAGCCGGCGATTGCCGTGGGAAATCCTTTTGGTTTCAGTGAAAGCGTAAGTTCGGGCATTGTCTCGGCGATTCACCGCGATCTGAATCACCAGGCGGATCACTCCGCATTGCATGATCTCATACAGACCGATGCCGCCATTAATCCTGGCAATTCCGGCGGGCCGTTGCTCAACGCCTATGCCCAGGTAATAGGAATTAACACGGCCATTCGCGGCGGGGCGCAGAACATCGGCTTTGCCATCGGCGTGAACCGTTTGCGCCGTTTAATTCCCGAACTCATGGACCCCGCGCTGGTCAATGGCGTGGATACGGGGTTCAAGTTGCATGAGCGTTGCGCCCTGACGCTGCCGGCCCAACTGCATCTGCAGTTGTTTGTTAACGGAATAAGTTCGCCCGTAGCCGCCATTGACGGCGTTACGCCGGCGAACATCGTGGACGCCTATGCCATTTTGTTGGGGGTGACGCCCGCGCAGAAAGTGGTGACGGTAAAATTTGCCAATGGCGTCGTGAAACGATATCCGGTAAGCAAATCTCCGTGGCCGCCGGTGGTAATTCTGCTGCACCGCATGACGGGCCTGCGGGTGGAGCAGGTCACGCCCGCGCTGGCGCAGCGGCAGGGGCTGGCGGTGAAGAACGGGTTGCTAATTACAAAGATTGACCACAACTCGCTGGCGGCCAAGGCGGGGCTGCATGCCGGCGATATTTTAATACAGATCGGCGGCTATCCGGTGCGGACGCTGCAGGCCCTGCAAATACTGCTGCCCCATGTGCCGCCGGATGTTCCCGTACGCGTGATTGTGGTGCGTGGCCGGCATCTGGCGGCGGGAAACATGCGGTTTTAATGCCGAATGCCAGAGGTTGATGGTTGATTTAGGGGGTTGCGTCGTGGCCAGCGGCATTGATCGTATTTCTGATGAACAAACGGGGCAGACGGACGCCGTGCTGCAATTGCTGCAGACCGCCGGGGCCACGCCGCGCACGGCGGAAACCTGGCGGCAGGACGCCATGACCGCCCTGGTGCTGGGCAGCGCCAACGCGCCCATCGCCGCCATGCCCATCAGCCGCCGCGATATTGTCGTGGCGCCGGGAGACCGGCATCTGCGGGCGGGCTGGATTTCATCGAACATGTTTGCCAGCCGGATGACGTGGCGGCGCACGTCGCGCCAAACCGAAGAACGCTGGCCCGAACTTTTGCCCGAGATCGATGCGTTGCTGGTGGTGCGGCGGGACGCGGTGTCCACCGCCGGCCGCTGGTACGCCGCGTGCGGTTTTCATCCGGTGTTGGCCATACGTTGTTTGTATCTTGAGTTGGATCGCCCGCCCGCGGCCCGCGAAAGCCGCTACAAGGTGCAGGTGGTCCAGCCGGCGGGCGCCGCGGCATGGCAGGAAGAAATGCTGGCGGTATATCACGATGTGTATGGTCAGTACGGCGGCGCGCGGTATCGCGGGCCGGGGTTTCATCTGCCCGCTTTGCAACAGCATTATTATGGCCGGCATTATGAATTTCAGACCATTGGCCTGTGGGACAACGCCACGCTCATCGGCTATGCGGTGGTGGGTATGAGCGGCTGGCATTCAGCCCGGCCACGCATGGATATTCTTGAAATTGCAACGCGGCAGTGGGATGTTCACAGCGCCCAGGAGCTTATCATGGCCACCTGTGATCTGGCGCACCGCCGACAGGTGCGGCAGGTGCGGGCGGTGGTTTCGGTGCATGACCCGTATCGGCCGCACTTTTCCAAAATGGGCTTTGAAGACCATTGGGGCTACCAAATGCTGGCCAAATGGCTGCACCCGCAGAAGTATCTTGATAAACTTATGTGCCATGGCCCCGTGGATGAACTGGCCCGGCATTCCGCGGTTGAAATCACCGCCGCCGGCCTGCCGTTGTTGAAGTTGGGGGCGCCCGGCGGGGGGGCGGGGCCCAAACGCGCCGTGGACCTGCGCGGCGATGCCCAAAGCGTCACGCGGCTGCTGTTACAACGGCTGGAAGTGGCGTCCGCCGTGCGGGAAGGTACGCTGGCGGCGGCGAACGCCAGCGAAGGGGACATCGCGCGGATGGCCGTGGCATTTTTCTGGACGCCGTGGGTTTTCCATATGTTGGATTATATTTAATCCGTAAATTATAGTGCGATCAAACAAAACCAGAGGATTCACCATGGCCGAAGAACCAACAACAGGGCCCAAAAGCCCCCACCGCGTCGTAATTGTCGGCGGCGGATTCGGCGGCGTTTATACCGCCCACGCGCTGCAAAAGCTGACCGCGGCAACGCCCCTGGACATTACGCTGGTCAGCCGCGAAAATTATTTTCTTATTACGCCGCTATTATTCGAGGCCGGCTCCGGCGTGCTGGACCCCCGGCATGTGGTAAGCCCCATTCGCCCGCTGTTAACGACCACGCACTTTATTGAGGCCCAAGTCACCGGCGTCGACATGGACCGCCGCGTGGTTAACGCTTCGCATGAAGGCGACCCGCGCTCTCATGAAATTCCCTACGACACGCTGGTGCTGGCCGTGGGCGGCGTTACCAACAGGTCCATCATTCCCGGATCAGAACAGGCCCTGGCCTTCAAAACCCTCGCGGACGCCATTTTTCTGCGCAACCAGGTGATTGACCTTTTTGAACAGGCCGATGTGGAGACCGATCCGGCCCGCAAGCAGCGGCTGCTGACGTTCGTGCTGATCGGCGCCGGGCTGGTGGGCGTGGAACTGGCCGGGGAGCTTACCGAATTTTTGCACAATATATGCCGCAGCTACCGCCATGTGCGTTATGAAGAATTGCGCATGATCATGCTGGAGGCCGGCCCGCGCTTTTTGCCGGAAATGGCGGAAGACCTGGCGAACTTCGCGCATAAGACGCTGGCCCAGCGCCGCATGGATATTCGTGTGAACACGAAGGTGGCCAAAATCGACCCTGGTTCAGTAACCCTGGGCGAAGGCGAAAACATCGCCGCCCACACGATTATTTTGTGCGCGGGCATCGGCGCCCACCCGCTGCTTGAAAAACTGCCGCTGGAAAAGCAGCGCGGGCGAATTGTGGTTGAACCCACCATGCGCGTGAAAGATCATCCGGAAATTTGGGCCTTGGGCGATTGCGCCTTCATTCCTGATTCCGTCGGCAAGCCGTACCCCCAACTGGCGCAACATGCCCTGCGTGAAGCGCGGCTGCTGGCGGCCAACATCGTGGCGGCGGGCAAGGGGGAGGCTCCGGCGCCGTTTGTTTATCAAAGCATGGGAACCATGGCGGCGCTGGGCCATTTTTCCGGCATTGGGCGCGTGATGAAAGTGCAAATCCGCGGTTTTGTCGCCTGGTGGGTGTGGCGCACTTATTACTTAATGCAAATGCCCGGCTGGAGCCGCCGCCTGCGCATCGTCATTGACTGGACCATCGCCCTGTTCTTTCACAACGATATAGTGAAGTTGGATTTGTACGGCCTGGAGCATCCGCTGCGCGCTCAAAAGACGCCCGCGGAACGCCCCGGCCCGCCAACGCCGTAACGGCGCTACGCTTGGTGAAGGCGCGTTGCTTGGTGAGGGCGCTGCGGCTTGGTGAAGGCGCTGCGCTTGGTGAGGTATGCGGGGTGGCCATCTTGGCCGCCGGAAGCACCGCGAGCGGTGCGCTCGCCGTTGCGGAAGGCATTGGTTTAAAGTTGTTTCACCCAAAGTCGGAGCTGCGGGGGCGGCGAAGTTAGTGCGGATGGCGAAGTGCGGTGGCTCTTTTGGGGGTATTGGCGCGCCGCTTCCCGCGGCGCGGGGCACGGTGGCGGGGGAAATCGGCAAAGCGTCCGGTTCGGGTAAGATATTCCTGCTCAATGGTGCGGAGGTGTTCCGCGAGTTGCTGAAAATCCGTAAATTGAGCATCAAGCGATTGCTTGGCCGCTCGTACATCAGTAAGCACCGACTCTTCGGAGTTTTTATTAATCATCACCTGATACCTCATAACGCCTCGGGGGTCACGATCAGCGGAGCCGCTCTTCCCACCGATGTCAGCAACTTCACCAACTGAACGCGCTTGTTCGGATTCGCTAAATGCCGGACGTTCCAACTGATCAGATATTCTATGCCATGGTAGGCTGCGGTCGCCACATGGACCGCGTCGCCGCCAAGCGGTCCGGGCATCACCTTGGCCGCGATGAGCAGTTCCGCCAGCGCCAGAACCTCGTCATTAATTGGTAGCATTTCGAACCGCGCCGCCAGCGCAAGAGCCTCAGCGCGATGGAGAAAAGCGGGCGCGGAGAGCTCTGCGATAACCTCGGCCGAAATGAACAACGCATGGTCCCTGACGGAGGCCAGCCACGCAACGCTGGTGGTTTTCCACGACAGGCTTCGAACGTCCCGGCGGCGTGTGACGCAAGCACTGAAGAAACTGGTTTCCAAATAAACTTTCGCCATGGCCTGTAATATATCAATTCCCGGCTGGGCTGGCTACGTACCTGTGTTCCACGCTGGATACAGAACCAATGGGCAGCCCGCGGAGCGTGAGCGACATTAATCGGAAATACTGCTTTGCGGCGGGCACGCTCATCCTGATTAGTAAAGGCGCTGCGCTTGGTGAGGGCGCTGCGGCTTGGTGATGGCGCTGCGCTTGGTGAGGGCGCTGCGGCTTGGTGATGGCGCTGCGCTTGGCGAGGGTGCGTTGCTTGGTGGCGTAAGGGGGCCGGCCATCCTGGCCGCCAAAGGGACCGGGGCGTCAAGGACCGCCAGCGGTGCGCCCGCCGTTGCGGAAGCAGCAACACCGGCGGCTACGCATGTCGTCCCCATCGAAGAGAGTTAACCCGGCGATTACGTGCTGGCTATTCCGGAAAATGGCCCCACTGCGGAACCGCGGCCCCGCCGCGTTTTGCAGGCGTCCCACATTCCGCCAAATATCATTTGTGAAATCCGCATTGATGCGGGTATAATTGGCACGGTTCCGGCCCGTACGTCGGCAAATCGATCCCCGCGCAATCGGCTTCGCAGAAGTTTACCCCAGCCGACGCGCGGCCATAAACCACGGCCAGTGGCAAGTTCGTTCCGGACCATTAGGCTGTATCCGCGATGAATGCGGGAACGCCCCGCAGCAGCTTTATCCACAATGCGTCAATTGCGGCCGACAACAGAGGCTCGCGGCTGCATGTGCGTCGAAGGCGGGACAATAATGACTACAGAGGCTCGCATTGCCCCGAAGAATTCGCTCCTCCTGGTTATGGATCGAGACAGCGGCAAGATTCCCGACTCCATGGACGGCAAACTCGTTGTCTCAACGCCCTCGTGCATTGCTGTCGGCACGCTGTCGGAGGTTGATGGGGAAACATCGGTCGTGCTAACCAACGAGACGGCCGTCGCTTATTCCCGCTCCGGCCTTCACAAAATCTTTAGTGGCTTCCTGGCAACGCCTAGCAAAGAGGCGCACATATGCACTGTTCTCCTCCACACGGTTGCGAAGCTGTCCGTATTGAGCGCCGAAAGCAGCGTGGAGATCTGGGCAGAAAATGGGAATGAGCCAAGTTGACTATACGTGCTGGTCGTCGAGCTGTAACGTACCGCGCCGCGCGCTGGGGGATTGCGCTCCCGATGATTCGGGCGCGCGTAGGCCGCAAAATTCGAGTAAAACGTGATACAATTGTGGCAACAGCGGGATGGCGCCCATTGGCAGCGCGCACCCCACCACTGCGAGTGAGGCGTAAGGCGGACGTCCAAAACGGAGGCGCGCCTGCTCAATGAACCGCGGCTGGGCGCTGCGCTTCCGCGCGGCCAGAGAAACGCTCGCCAGGCCGCGCGCTAATGAAACGCGCCGCTTAACGAAGCTTGTCGCTGGGCTTTACTCAATAAGTAAATGATCGCTGACGCGGACAACCGTTAAGGAGAGGATAATGTCACTGGATGTATTAAGATCAGCTGCACGGGCGATGGCGGACCAGCTTGCGCGCGGAGATTACCAGTCGCCTGTCGAACAATCCGTTAAGTCGCGATTGACGAGCGACGACCTGCGCACCGTCGTTCGTGACTATGGCCGGAAGCTCGTTTCACCTCCGGGCGATGCCTACAAAAACCTCGACGCGATACCGGTGAAGGGCGCGGCTGTGCCAACGTGGTCCGTGCGAGCGCCCCTATGGACGGAGGAAGAAGGGCGATCCGATCTGACACTCGAACTGACGATTGCTGTGGGCCTGGGCGCGCCGAGCATCGAATTAGATAACCTTCATGTGCTTTGACTCCGTGACCCATTCCGAGAACGGCCGGCGGATTGCGATAATTTCCGGTATTTAAGCCCCTTTACCAGCTTCCGAGTGTAAATCCCCGGCGCAGGAGGCCAGCCATGATCGATTACGACCAAGCATTACGTGCCGCAAGAGCATACATGCTGAATATTGTGACAAATGTGGAGGCTTCCGATCTGCGCATCATGGAGGACCGCGTGCGGGAGTTTGAGTTTGGGTGGGTGTT
>JAJZCU010000071.1 GCA_021828935.1 Planctomycetota bacterium
TTCCGATCTTTCCTCCAAAATCAGTTTGGAATTTGGCAAGGTCATAAATGCGCCCGGCTTGGCCACCGCGAAAAACGCGTACACCGCCGCCAGCCCCAGCAGTGGCGCAATTTTGCCCAGCAGCCACCGATAAAACGGCGGCTCGTCCACGCCTCCGGAAGATTTTGCCTGCTCGGGAACGGCCACCACGCTCATGAAATCTCTCCAGTGCCGGTTGCTTCCAGCATAATTTGATGCTCATTAATTTCCGCCACAGGCCGGGCTTCGCCCAAAACGCCCCGGCACATCACGGCAACACGGTCGCATGTGCCCATAAGTTCGGGCAGATAGCTGCTGACCATCAGAACGGCCTTGCCGGAACAGGCCAGTTCGTCAATTAATTGGTAAATTTGGGCCTTGGAACCCACGTCAATGCCGCGCGTGGGTTCATCCAGCAGCAGCACATCAACATCGCGATCGAGCAAACGGGCGATGGCCACTTTTTGTTGATTGCCGCCGGAGAGGTCGCCCACACGCTGCATGGGCCCGCGGCAGCGCACGGCCATACGGCGAATCCATTCGCGCGTGCCGGCGTTTTGTTTGGCGGGGTTTACAAAGGTCCGCATGCCGGGCATCGTGATGTTGTCGGCGATGCTCATGGTAAGCGCCAGGCCCTCGGTTTTGCGGTCTTCGCTGACCATGCCCACGCCATCACGCCAGCGCCGCGCCGGCGTGATGCCGCGCGAAACGGCGGTCGCGCCGCTTCCGGTAATGTCGGCTCCTGCGCCAGGCCCCGAAAAGCGGCCCACGCGCACCGCGCCGCGGACCACCGCATCAAGGCCGAACAGCGCCCGCAACAGTTCGGTGCGGCCCGCGCCGATCAGCCCGGCAATGCCCACGACCTCGCCCCGACGCAACGTCAGTGAGGCCTGCCGAGGCTTTTCCCGGCCGGCCACGCCGCGAATTTCCAAAGCGACTTCCCCCGTTTTATGGACCGAGCGCGGATACAGTTCCGCCACGTTTCGGCCGACCATCAGGGCAATTAGCTGATCGCTGTCAACGTCCGCCACGCGGCCGCTGCCCACGCTTTTTCCGTCACGCAGCACCGTATAACGGTCGCCGATGCGTTTCACCTCTTCCAAAAAATGAGAGATGTAAATAACGGAATGGCCTTGCGCTTTGAGCCGTTCAATGAGCGCGAATAGCTTATCAATATCTCCGCTGGTCAGGCTGCTGGTGGGTTCATCAAGCACCAGCAGGCGGCTGCCCACCGCCACGGCGCGGGCAATTTCCACCACCTGCTGAATGGCGATAGAATATTGGCCCACCGGTCGGTCCAGCGCGATGTTGCCATGGCCCATCTGCTCAAGCGCGTCGGCGCCCCGGCGGCGCACGGCGGCCCAGTCCATGAACGGGCCGAAGGTCGGTTCCATGCCCAGCATGATGTTTTCTTTAACAGAAAGGTGGCGGGCCAGGGAAAGTTCCTGGTAGATCATGGCCACGCCTGCGCGACGGGCATCCAGCGGCTCGCGCGGCTGATACGGTTTGCCTTCCAGAAACATTTCGCCGGCGTCGGCGCGGTGCGCTCCGGACAGCACCTTCATCAGCGTGCTTTTGCCGGCGCCGTTTTCCCCCACCAACGCCAGCACCTGCCCGGCGCCCACGGACAGATCGACGCCGGCCAGAGCCTTGGTGGCGCCGAAGCTTTTGCGTATGCCCGCCATGCGCAGGCGGCGTGTTTCAGGCGCCGCGTCGGTGTTTCCGGTTGTCTGCAAGGCCATGGGCATTTACCTGCGAAACAAACAACAGCGCCGCGCCTTAAGGCGGGCCTTAAAAACATACGGGCCGGCCGGGGGCGTCAGTGTTTCTTGGGAAGATGCAGCAGCTTCTTCATGGCCGGCGTGTTGATGTTCGCCGCGGTGACAATGTGGGCGCCCGTATCCAGCGTCACAGGAACGGCCTTGCCGTGAATATGTTCCACCATGAACTTCACCGCCGTGTACGCCATCTTGTAAGGGTCCTGCACCATCAGCGCGCTAAGCTGGTGGTCGCGTACGGCCTTCCGCAACGGCTTGGTGTTATCAAACCCGACAAAGGGGATTTTGCCCGCCAGCCCCTGCTGCTGCAGGGCCAGTAGCATTCCAAAGGTGGTGGTTTCATTGGAACAGAAAATGCCCTGCGATCTACGAATGTAGCTCATCAAATCCAGCGACACGCTCTTGCAGTGAGAATCTGAGTTACGCCCGTATTTGTTGCTCACCAGGATATGCATCTTCGGGAATTTCTTAATGGCCGCCATGAACCCTTGCTCACGGCCTACCGTGCTGGCTGCGCCCACCATGTAGCGCAGCATCACGATGTTGCCCTTGTGGTGCATCAACTTCGCCAGATAGTCCCCGTCGCGTTCGCCGGCCTTGAAGTTGTTGGTGGCCACGAAGCTGACAAAGCTTTTGCCCGGCGTGCCGTCCAAAGCCGAGTCAATAATAATGACGGGAATATGGTGTTTCTTGGCGCTGGCCACAGGGCCCACCAACGCCCTTTCGTCGCTGGGAGCCATCACAATTCCGCTGACGCGCCGGGCAATGAATTGCCGCATAATGTTGATTTCTTGGCTTTCGTTGCCGTCAACCTCGGGGCCTTTCCAATCAATTTTTACGTGATAATGTCGGCCCGCGGCCTCTGCGCCGGCCTTCACGTAGCGCCAGTAAATGTCAGTGGTGCCCTTGGGAATCACGGCGATGGTAATTTGTTTACCGCTGCCCCCGTTGGCGGCGCCGGCGGTGGAACTGCTGGTGGAGCTGCCGCTCTTGCTGTGGCAGGCCGTAAGGGAAGCCAGGGCCAGAGCCAGCATCGCCAATTTCAAACTTCGTCGCATCGTTTTCCTCGCATGGACTTTCCGATGAAAAAAACTTCCGCACAAATTGTAAATATAATGAAACACGACATAAGGTATCCGCCGTAACCCGCCGGGTCAAGTATTTTTTCGCCTTTCCATGCGCGGCGCCGGGGCGCGTTGCATCCACCGTCCCGGGGCGGACGATTCCGGGCATTATTTTCGGACCCGCGGCCAAAATCGACGCGTACCGTTCATTCCGGCACGGATTCCACTCCGTAAAGCCGCTGCACCAAGTCGTCCACGCGCCGCTCGTGCGCATCGAGTTCCGATTCACATTGACTTTTTTCACGGTCGGATAGCGCCTGTGCCTGCAATTTAATCCTTGCGCCGATGATCATGTCCACACTTTCGGTGATCCGCTCCGCGAGCTTCTTTTCCTCAAGGGTGGCGGGCAGCAGGATGGGAATCTGCGACAGATACAACTTGCTGTATGCAAACCAGCCGCTGTGGAATGGGGTGGAAACGTGGCGGAGATAGCGGTCCAGACATTTGCTATTAAGCAGACCGCACAGATAACGCAGATCCACGGCGTCGGTGACAATTCCGTAGCCACCGCCGCCACCGCCGCCGCTGCCCACGAAGTAGTACTCGCCTCTAACGTCAACGCAGTATTGTGCGTGGGTTGCAATCGCCGGAACCAACAGCTTCGCCGACGACATTACCTCAAGGTTTTTGGGATAAACATAGGCGTACCAGTCATGCCGACCGACCATCTTTCCCGACTCCCTGCCCTCAAGTTGTGTGCGAAACTCATTTAAATACGCCCAGGCCCGGGGGTATGTGGAGGCAAACTTGTCCGTCGGAATCAGCCGCCACTGGCCGCGGAATGTCTCGTACGGAAATAGCACGAAGCGATCACTGGCCACTGGCACGAATCGTTTCATGTGAACAGACCCCTTCAATAGCGGGTGAATCACCGCGCGCTCAAGGTCATAACATTGATTTGATGCGTCGCTGAAGTATCCCCGGCCGCGGCGCGTCAAAAAATAAACGTCATCGCAACTGGTAACGATGCCCTGCGCGATTTTTCGCGCGATTTCGCCCAGCGTTTTATGATTCGCGCGGACGGCTTCCGCCCACTTCGCGACCGCCCGGTTGCTGAAGACCCACGGATTTATGCCCCTTGGACTGCGGGCTTCAAAACGCACCGCGCCCGGAACGCGCTTCCCCGCGTCCATTCCTTCACATTGTGCCGCCGCATCGCCCAGTTTAATAATCTTGCCGTAGCTAATGGTCGACCGACCGGGTTCCTTCGAAAGCACATGGACTGCCGTGTAGGTGGTGGCGCCCTTGAACACCTGCTGGTCTCCAAAATCCAACACCGCCTGGAGATGTTTTCCCTCCCCGACTATCCCCCGCAACCCCTCTCCATATTGCGACTGCCAGAATTTATGCGGCATAATAAACCCCAATAACCCGCGCGGCGCAAGGAGCGACAACGCCTTTTCTGTGAACACCACATAAATATCATAATTGCCTTTCGCGGCGCTCTTGTACCGCCATTTGTAAAATTCACATTCTTCCGGCGCCCATTTTTTTAGTTCCTGCACTCTGATATAGGGCGGATTGCCGACGATACAATCGAATCCGCTGCCGCCGCGTTCGGCGGCAGCCTGTGAATCCAGCAACCGCCCGAAACCGCGTGTGCGGCTAGTCCAGTCAAATCGATTGATACGGAACTTCGTATCCGCATTTTCGCTATTATAAAATGAGCCTTGATTGCGGAACATTTTCTCCCGAAACGCAAAGTAGCCTTCCTCGTCAATCAGCGAATTCCCGCAACGGATGTTGTTCTCCAAAATCGGCAGCAGTTGCCGTTCCACCCAAAGCGTAGCCCAGTTGTCAGGCAATCTTGATTCGAGCATTTTCAAGTAAAGTGACATGATAGTGACCTCGGCGGCCTGCTGGTCAATGTCCACCCCGTAGATGCAGTGGGTCAACAACGCGGCGCGAAAATCGGGCGCCAGCGACCATGTTCCGTGCTTGTCCATAAACGCGATCTGGGCCTTCTTCCGTCGCGGCTTGCCCTCGTCTTCCCAAGCCGCCGCCGGAACGACCGCATTCGCCAGGGCCGGGCGCTTCCGCACTTCCGCCATGCAATAGTCAAACAAGTATTGCAACGCCGCCACGAGAAATGACCCCGATCCGCACGCTGGGTCAAGTATCTTCACATTTAATACTTGCGCGGGAGTCTTGCCCGCGACCTGCGGCCCCACCACCCGCCGGATGATAGTGTCCACAACGAAGCGCGGCGTGTAGTAGACGCCCCCGGCATGGCGGACCTCCGGTTTTTCCTCAATTGCCGCCTGGTTGTTCCGCACGGTTACAACGTTGCCCAGGAATCGCTCGTAAACAATGCCCAAAATATCGTCGCCAATGGCGGCAAAATCCCACGGCGCCTCGGGCGGATACAGCGTGCGGATAAAATCGGCCAGAGCGTCCCCCGCCACGATTAATTGTTCGGAGAAGTGCGGCTTGTATAAATAGCCGTTGTATTTGATGTCCAGATCGCGAAACTTGGCCGCGAGCGACGCGTAAAGATTTCCCCCCTCGCCGACAATGCGTTCCAGCGTGCGATAAAGTTCGCCGAACGGCATGATTCCCCGGTCTTCGCAGATGCGCATGAACACCAGGCGATCCATGATGCGCTGCACCGCTTCAGTAAGTTTAGCCGCCCCGTGCAACGTGTGCGCGTCAGCGAAGTAATTTTTGTTGTCCCGGTAGATTTGTGCCGCAAATTGCCGGCGGTGCGCGTCCAAATACGCCAGAAATACCCGATCCACCGGTTCGCCGCCGCGCAGGTCCACCAGCGCTCGGTCCGGCGTGCGCAGGCGGCGGTTCGCTTTGAGCCTTTTCTTATCCGCTAACAGCCGTTCCAATGAGCCGTCCGCCACGGCGTCGCGCCCAAATGTGTTTTTTAGTAAATCCCACTGGGCGGCGTATTGGTCGAAGTTGAGCGAAAATTCATTAATAAGGCCGCGCACGGGGTCATGAAAGATCGGCTTTAACGTCGTGTCATACAGCCGGAAATGCGCAAAATCCGTCAGGACGGCAAAAGGGATCGTGCTATTCCACGCATATTGCTTCGCCTGAAAAACCGCCTCTTTGTCTTCTAAATTGCCGGAGGGCTTCTTGGCCTCCACGATGAAGCGCGGGAAACCGCCCAGGCGAAATAGATAATCCGGACGCCGGTTCCGCATGCCGTTGGCGTCCACGGTTTGAACGATCTTTTCAATGATCACATCGGCGCCGGCCGGCCCCCGCTGCGCCGCATCCCCGATGTCCCAGCCCAACGCCCGCCAGAATGGATCGATGTAATTCTGGCGCACCGCCGCTTCGTTGGTCTCCGGTGACAACAGTTCTTTCTGGTGCGCAGCGTATCCTGCGACCAATTCTTGAATCGTGATGTTTGCCGCCGCCATGCGCACCTCAGGCGAAGCAGTATATTACCGCCTGCGGTCCGCCGCTACGAGGAGGCAGTCGCATCGCAACAGCGCTATTGTCGCTGCGGGGCGCGGCATTTTTTCGCGCGGCTGCCGGCGCCTCGCCAGCGACCAAGCTGTGGCTAAATATCCGTTGCAATAACCGCATACGCACGTCGAAATTCACGCACAACCGGCGGACGCGCCCGCGTTATTGCCCCGCCCCGCCGCCATGCGTCGAGCGCTTGCGGTGCGGCGCCGCCGCGCGATGGACGGTGGCCGCCACGGGGTGTTTGACGTTTGCCGCATGAAGCGGCGGGCCTAAGTGCATGCTCCAATTTTTGGGCGGCGGGAAGCTGGTGTCGCCGCCGAGCTTGGCCTGCAACAGAACCGCCGCAAACACCACGAACAAAATCGCCAGGTACACGTTTGATGGCTGGTTGTTGCGGCGATAAATCCGCCACCGCCAAATCGCTAATAAAATATAAACAACCACCAGGCTGGTCCCCAGCCACATGTGAATGGTCATGTTGTAGTTGTACTTGGGCTTGTCATCGCCGGGGCCCCAGAAAAACCAGCCCATAAGGCCGGTAATCGGCGTGATGATGCCGGCAAAAAGCATGGTCCATGCGGCGGTGATGCGCATGTGTTCATGCTTTTTGAACCTGCCCCCGATGTCCGTTATCAGCGAAATGGTCAGCAGCGCCGTGGTGAAGCTGGCCAGCATGGGGTGAATGTTGAAATGTTTATCAAGCCGGGTCAGCCAGGGCAGGTACGGCTGGATACGAATCGGTAACGTCGAGGCGGTAAAGATGTTCATGTCGGAAAGCCTAGTGGATTCACAAACCGCAAGCAACTGCGCCCGCAGGCTCACGCGCCCCGGTCAGCCCAAGTCGGACCGGTCCTACCATGGTTCCATCCCAGCTCGCCCGGCCGAATTGATCATTGTCCGTTTTTCGCTGATCATGGAAGACTCGCAGTGTTCAGTTTCTGTTGATCATTGATCGTCGGTCATTGGTCATTGGAGTCTCCATGAATCCCGCCCCCGATGACCTGCCCCCGCCGGAGCCGCGCTGGCCCGCGCTGCTGACTCTGGTGGCGGTGGGCGGAATAGACGCGGCCCTGCCCCCCGCGCTTTCCCTGGGCCCCGACTGGCTGTCGCTGGTGGTGATGCTGGCCCTGGCCGCTGTCATGCTGGTGCTCCACCGGCGCGACCGACACCGCACGGCCCAAAAATTTGGCTATTTCATCTCGGCGGTGACCACCGCGTTTTTGGTCTTTTCCGTGGGCCTGCTCATTCATGCGTTGCTGAAGGGCAGCCTCAAGCCCATTGAAATGCTGCGCTCCGCCGCCCTGCTTTGGGGCGTCAATGTGCTGGTTTTCGCCCTGTGGTACTGGCGCCTGGACCGCGGCGGCCCGCACGTACGCCGCCAGGCGCGGCCTGAACCGGCCAGCTTTCTGTTTCCCCAAATGACCATGCGGCCCGACAGCGCGGCGGCCCGGGACTGGTATCCAGAATTTTTTGATTATCTCTTTTTAAGCTTCAACACCAGCACCGCCATTTCCCCCACCGATACCGCCATTTTATCCCGCGTCGCCAAGCTGCTGGTCATGATGCAGGCCCTGATTTCATTGACGATCGTGGTCATCCTCGCCGCCCGTGCGGTGAATATCTTGTGACCGGCGGTTGAACTCCTGAAAGCGATTCCGAACGCTGTCCCGTACCCGTACCAAGCCGACGACCAAGGCTGGTGCAGAGCCTCCAATGACAGCGGCGCCGGCGCACAATCCCCCCATTGGCAAGACCCATCTTTTCGCCACGCCGCCCGCCCCCGGCCCTCCTCCGTTCGTTCTTAGCGTCCTCCGCGCCTCAGCGTTTTTTCTTTCGCCTGTGCGGCGCCATGCGCCTGTGGAAGGAGATGTGTCTTGTAGCGCTGCACACAGCAAATCCCAAGATCGCTGGCGGTCCGGGCCCTGATTTGGCGACAGGCCCGCATTGCTGGTAGACTTCCCCCGTCGCCAAGCTGCT
>JAJZCU010000072.1 GCA_021828935.1 Planctomycetota bacterium
GCATCAGCACATCCAGAAAAATAATATGCGGCTGCAGTTGCCGGGCCAGCTTCAGTCCCATCTCCCCATCCAGCGCCGCCATGGTGCGAATGTTGTCAGAGGCCAGCAATCTGGCCATCAAGTCCTGCACTGCAGGGTCATCATCAATGACCAGCACCGTTGTGGCGTTGGCGGGGACGGCCAAAGCGCTGTTCTCAGTGGCGCCTTGGGTTTCGGGCGAGGGTTTGGTCACGCGCGCCGGCAGAGCCACGACAAACGTGGATCCTTTTCCCGCTTCGCTGCTCACGGAAACCGTGCCGCCCATCATTTCGCAAAATCGTTTGCTAATGGCCAACCCCAGCCCCGTTCCGCCGAAGCGCCGCGTGGTCGAGGCATCCGCCTGGGTGAAAGGCTGAAACAGCTTGTCGATTTGCGGCGCGGTCATGCCGATGCCGGCGTCGGCCACGGTGAAGAATATCCAATCGGCCCCATCAATGGCCTTGCGCCGCACCTCCAGGCGAATGGTTCCCTTCTCGCTGAATTTGCAGGCATTGGATAACAGGTTAAATAGAATTTGCCGCACTTTCGTTAAGTCCGCGTGCATGGCGCCGACATCATCGGGGCAATCCACCAGCAGTTTATTGGAATTCTTCTCCACCAACGGTTGCAGGGTCTCGGCCACTTCATGCACCGTGGTCCGCACACTGAACGTATCCAGGTAGAGCTCCATTTTACCGGCTTCAATTTTTGATAAATCCAGCACGCCGTTGACCAGCGCCAGCAAATGCTTGCCGCCGGCGCGGATCTTTTCGAGGTCCGGCACAAAGCTGGTCAAACCTTCATCAATGGCTTCCTCCTGCAGCAATTCGCTGTACATGATCACCGCGTTCAGCGGCGTGCGCAGTTCATGACTCATGTTGGCAAGAAATTGGCTCTTCGCCACGTTCGCCGCCTCGGCCTGCTCGCGGGCCAATTCGGCGTCTTCCTTGGCGCGCAGCAGTTCGGCCTCTTCACGCCGCCGTGCGGTGGCGTCCGCAAATGCCACGACCACGCCCGTGACGCGCCGGCCGACTACAATTGGGAACGCCGAATATTCCACCGAAAACGAGGTTCCATCGGCCCGCCAGAATACTTCATCATCCACCCGACACCCCTGGCCGCTGCGGCTGGCCGAATAAATCGGACACTGCTCCGCGGGATAAGGCGTGCCGTCGACGCGGGAGTGGTGCGACAGGTCATGCATGCGCTTGCCCATGACGTCTTCGGCCTTTACGCCCAGCATTCTGGCGCCCGCAGTGTTCATGAATGTGCAATTGCCCGCCAGGTCAATGCTGTACAGCCCTTCACCAGTGGAATTGACCAGCAGGCGGTTGAAGTTGGCCAGGCGGTTTTGCTCCGCGGCGGTGCGCGTGCGCACGGCTTCGTCGTGCCTGATTAATAAATAAGCCATGACTACCAGGGCAATGGCCGCCGCCGTGGCCACCCAGAACGTGGCCAGGGCCTTGGCAAAACTGGCGTGCGACGCTTTCTCGCGTTTTTGCAGCAAATGCTCTTCTTCCGCCTGCATCTTAAAAATGCTCCATTGCAGGTTCGAGACGCCCGTCTCCCGTACCCGCATGGCTGGCGATGTACGCCCGCTGCCTTTCGTAATTCCCGCAGTATGCACCGGCCGCTTGAGGCGTCTGAATTCCGCCTGCGCATCTTTGGCTACCTGCCGAACGTGCCGCTGCTCCACTGCGTTGTCGCGCGTCAGTTGACTCACCCGCTTGATTTTATTAGCAATGTGGCCGCGGGATCGGCGGTACGCCTTCAAAAATTTCACATTGCCGGTCAACAGATACCCGCGTCGGGCGGCCACCGTACCGGAGACCGACGACAACAGACTCTGCAAATCCACCATCACATGCTGCGTATGTACCACCCAGTGCTGCCGTTCCACCAACTCATGCAGATTCCGGTAAGACACCCACGCGTTGGCCGCCAAAATCAGCAGCGCCAGCAGCACGCCCGGCACGGCAAGTTTTCCAAGGAATTTTGTCATAATCCAACTCACCGTTTAGCAGGCGCCGGATCGCCAGCGTTGGGCCTGACGTTGGCCAACCGCTGCGCCGCACCGGGCGATTCCTAACAACGTCAAGCCGTCGCCACAGCCGGCGCCGGCCCCGGGCGCTCCGCCAAGCCAGGCGCCGGCGCCAGCGGCGTCAGCGGCGCCTTGAGCGAAAGCGATGACCGTATCTGCGTTTCACTTTGCTGCAAAGACGTGGTCACATAACTGGCGCCAGACGCGCGCAAATGCACCAGCAGGCGGTCGAAGTTCGACGTGTGGCCCCAATATCCCACAATGATGACCAAATGCGGAAACTTCCGGTGCAGCCTTCGGCACAAATAGCGGGTCTGCACCACGCCGCCCGGCGGCAAGATGGCGATGAATACCACGCGCGCTTCCTCGTCGGCCACGCGCTGCTCGATTTCCGAAGGCAACGCCCGGGTTGATATGATATCAACCCGGCATTGCCGCCGTTCCAGCGAATCGGCCAGCATGGTCAACACGAGTTCTTCGGCCCGGTGGTGCGAAGGGCACCCGATGATGACGCTGCGCACCGCTTCCTGAGCCTCCGGCGTCGCGGCTGCGCCCTGCGCATCGGCCAGCTCTGCGTCGCCTTCGGCGTCTCCTTTGCCGCCTTTGGCCAATGCATCAGCCGCAGCCTGGGCCGCCTTTTTAGCAGCCTGCGTCCGAATGTTGACCAAAATTTCCCGGGTGGAATCGAAAATAAAATTCTCATCCTCCGCCGTAAGCCCGGCGCTTTGCCGGTCGCGCCGCGCTCTTAACAAGGCCGGTATGAATAATTTGTCCGGCGCGGTGCCCGCCCCCTCCGCTTCAACATAGGTTTCCGCCACTTCGCGCGCTTCCCGATCATCTCCGGCCAGCAGTCTTTGATAATAACTCACGTAGGGGTCCAACGCCGGCTCCTCGCCCAGCAGCAACGCCAAAAATCGCAGCCGCGGCACATGCTGACCCAGCACCACCATGCATACCGTTAACGGCGTGGAGAGCACCAGGCCCAACGGGCCCCATATCCACGTCCAAAATACGGCCGCCACCAGCAACGCCACCGGCGATACGCCCGCACTGTGTCCGAACATCAGCGGTTCAACCACGTTCGATGTTGTTAAATCCAAGGCGGCAAACACGCCCAGCACCAAAAGTGGCTGAACCCAACCGGGAGACATCGCAAAACTTAACAAGATCGGCATGGCGGCGGCGATCCACGTTCCAACATAGGGAATAAAGCGCAACAGTCCGGCCAGAAAACCCCATAAGAACCAATATGGCACGCCGATAATCAAAAGCGCCAGGCCAAAGGCGCTCCCGAAGCATGCATTAATACATAATTGCGTTAGCAGCAGTCGGCTTACCCGCTCCGCGGACATCACCAGCACGCGTGTAGTGCCGGTGAGTTGCCCATGGCCCAATAGGCCGATCAGCCGATTGCGCAGATCCTCCCGCTTGATGAGCATGAACACCACAAATACCAGCACCAAGCCGGCGGTGAACACCGGTTCCAACACCGCCGTTACCAAGGAAAGGCGTTGGCCGCTCTTTTTTACCGCCACCCGTGGCGCCACCACCACCGGGCGCTTGGCGGACTTGACGATGACTTTCGCCATGCCTTTTTTGCGACCCTTGCCCGGATGCGCGGCGGTAATATCATGAAAGGCAGATGTAAGATGTGAAACGGGGCCTTTTCCAGCGCCCCATAGTTCAGCCATTTTGGCCCGCATTTGAGCACGATGGGCGGGCAATTCACGCGACAGGCTGGACACCTGCGTCCAGACGCCCCACCCAACCAACCCGAAGACCAGCAACGTGGCCAGGATTACCAGCAGGGTCGCGGGAACCCGCCTTAACCCCAGCCGCTGCGCGTAAACCACCAATGGAGTCAGAACGAATGTTAGCAGCACGGCCAATGCCAATGGCACGATGACCGTTTCGGCAAAGTAAAGAATCGCGACGATCAAGACCAAGGCCAGTAAAATTTGGAGATAATGGGGCATGGCGGGCGCGGAAGCGGCCCGACGCCTTCGCTTGATCTTTTTTTTCACACGAGCGCCTTGATCCAGAGGCAGACAGACAAACAGGCCGCCAGCCCGCCGTCACCAGCCATGCACTGCTTCTCGCAAACGCTGCGCCACACTACAGTGGACTAAAGACCGTTGATCGCCTTGGCCAAGGCAGGTTCCGCCGGCAGCCGCACATCCAGCGACGCCGCCAGATTTTTCACCGTCGGCCGCGGTTTCACCGGCATCACCACCAAGTATGCCCACAACAGGCATGTGAGCGCCACGGCCACGGCAATTTTGACCACATAAGGAATCGTGGGCGGGTTGATTTGACTAAAGCCCCCTTCAATACATGCCGCGATCACCAACATGCACGCAATGCCCACCAACATGTCCGAAATTTCCGGCCAGGCCTGCCGAATCTGTTGGAATACCGGTCCCCCGCTTTTATGCCACTGCGCGCGGGCCAACAGCAGGCCCGCAACGCCACTAAAAACCGTGGCCGGTAACTCCATGGAGCCGTGCGGCGTTATCCACGCCACGAAAAACAGCATGACCCCGCCCTTCCAATACAGGGCGGCAAGGCTCCCCAGCATGGCGCCGTTCAAGATCAGCATGGCCACCGTGCCAATGCCAAACGACAGCCCCAGCGCAAAGCACAAAATGCACACGCCCAGATTATGCTCAAACAGCATGGTTGTGAAAAAAGACTGGCGGGATACCGTCCCAATTCGCGTGTGTCCGTTCTTTTCCATTTCAATCAGGCGATGCACGCGAGCCCGCGGGTTGGAATAGGCCATGGAGGCGGGCAAAAAATAGCGGGCGATGCGCGGGCGCGCCAGCGTTCCGTAAAACGCCGCCGTCGTGGCCACGATGTAGATCACCGCCGCCAGAGCCACCAGTTTCCTCTCCCGCCGGATCGCCGCCGGAAAGTAGTGCCGCAGGACCATCCACCACGATTTAAAAAACCCGCGCCCTGAAGCCACTGCGATATTGGAATATGCCCGGGCCACCAGGGCCTCAAGATAATCGACCACCGCGGGATTGGCGGTGCGCGATTGCACCAGGGTTAAATCACTGGACACCAGGCGGTAGAGCGAGAAAAAATCATCGACTTCCGTCGGCGACAGCGCGGCCATGCCATGCCGCTCAACGCGGTCGACCATTTCCGAAAGCCTTTTCCAGCGAGGCTGGCGGTGTGCTACAAAGGCGTTAAAATCCATGCGGTTATTCTGCCGCGCCCGTGCAAGAAAGACAAACAGGCGGTCCGCGGGGGCTAGAAAAATGGCGCCCCGCTCCACGGCGCAAGCGGCATGGCGTGCAGCGGCAACCGCTGGAACGTGACAATTAAGAAAAAGCTGGCCGCACCCCAGCAGATCGTGGAACTCTCGCCATGCCCAGAATCGACATTCAAACGCCTGAACAGATCGTGTTCCATCGCCACACCGCCGGCCTGGTCACCCGCGCCATGGCCTATCTGGCGGATGAGGCGATTATTATTGTGCTCATTATCATCGTGGCTGCATTCGCGGCCTGGGCCGGGACCATGGGCGGCGCTGTGATCCTGCTGACCGTTGCCATCCTCAATTTCGGTTATTTCTTATTTTTTGAATACTGGTGGTCCGGCCGCACGCCGGGCAAGCGCTGGATGGCCATTCGCGTAATTTCCGCATATGGCGGCAAGCTCACATTTTATGAAGTTTTTATAAGAAACCTGCTCCGGCAACTCGATTTTCTTCCCATGTTCATGCTTTTAGGCGGCGTCACGGCGTGCATTTCCAAGCGGCGGCAACGGTTCGGCGACATGGCCGCCGGAACGATTGTGGTGCGGGATAGCCGCCTGGCGCTACCGGCAATGGTGTTGCGGCAGCGGCGCGCCAATTCATTTCAGGACGATCCGACTCTGCGGGCTCGCGTGGCCAACGCCATCACCCGTGATGAACGCGATTTGCTGCTGGACCTTACGCTGCGCCGGGACCAATTCGACCCCACCGTACGCGAAGAATTGTTCAAAGACGCCGCCCGCCACTTCCGCGGCAAATTCCCATTGCCCGACAACGCCGAATTCTTAAGTGATGAACAAACCGTGGTGAACCTCGCCCTGCTGGTGCAGGATGGGCGATTTACCGATTGAATCCACCGGAATGTTGGTCATAATGAGCCACTAAGGCCCGCGCACGGTTCCGCGAATTTGCTGAACGTTTAAGCTTCGCAGCCTGGCCGGCATCGCCCTGCACAACGACCGTTCCAACAAGGCGCCGCAAACGCCGCAGCGCAATGGAAAACCATGACCGAGACAACATTTAGATATTCACATAAACAGCAGTATGCGCCATTTGCGCGCTTTCCCGCGTGGCGCGCCAAGCCATGGCCGTTGGGTGTATCGCCGGCGATAGGGTTTGTTACGCTGATTGCCGTGGCCCTTTGGCCCTACGCATGGGGCTTCGACGCCGGCCGGCCGATAGGCGCAATCGCGATTCTCGGCGCGATTATCATGGCCGGGATATTTAAAATTTTTCTGCCGGCTATTCTTAATAAGGGGCCCCTCGCCGCCGTGATGCGCTGTACCGTGCGCATTGAGCCAAGGCGCCTGACCATCCTTCTTCCCCGGTGTGGCGCCTCGCTTCCGTGGAGCCAGGTGGGCGAGGTTATCGAAGGCGCCGGCTGGCTGCGCATTTTCTCGTCTGACACAGCGGCGCCTCCGCTGCTGTGCGTCCCGTACCACGCGTTCGAATCGGAGGCGGCTCGATCCGCGTTTGTCGCGCGTTTAAGTGCGGCAAAATCGGCGGGCCTTGCCCACGCGGACGCTCACGACGATTTCCCAGCCAACGACGACCTGTTAAGCCATATCAAATCCGACGTGAAACAATCCGAAGACCCGACGGACCCGCAGGCGGTGGCGACCGGCGCGGCCCCAGGGAGGCGACAACGCATCCGCCTGGCCATTGCGTGGCTGCTTGTGCTATTTGCAATTTACGTGGGCGCATTTGCCCTGAATGTTGAAGACGGTTTATCGTCGGGACGCGCTGCCACGCCCGCTTCGGTCACGCATTTAATGCTAACGCAAATAAACGCAGTGCTGCACGGCCAAATCACTTTCCATCCAAAAAACGACCGGTTGAGGTGATACTGAAATGGACGAGTTGCCGCTGGTTCTATCGTGTACCCCAACGTTTGCGGAGAACGTGGCGCTGGCCGACGCGCGGCGCGGTTGCGGCCCCGGCAACCTCGCATCTTTTGTCTTCCTTTATTGGCTTCTGCCTGCTGCCAGCGTTTTCAGCTTGACGCTACCGCTCTATACGCGGGGCCTGCGGATGGGCCTTGCGGCCCTGGCGGCATTCCTGGCGGCATCCGTGCTTTCGAGAATCGCCATCGTGCAGCAGGTATACCTGCGCTTCCGCCGGCGACGCCTGGCCCACCGGGCAAAACGCCTGGGTTGGTTTGCCTCGTCCCAACCCGCACATTGGATCATCGACGGCGACGGGATTACCCGCGTCATGGGCCGCGGGATATCTTTTCTTGATTGGAATCTGCTCCAGCATGTCCGGCTCACACGCGACGGCCTTTGGATCGGAACTCGCCCCTACCGAGGATTCACCCCAATTCTTATTCCGGCCAGCGCCCTTTCCGGCAGGGCCGACAGCGTGGCCGCGCGATGCCTGAAAGAAATGGCTGGCACAGCGCGGCCGATCGGTCCGATATTGGCGGATTATCACACCGGCCGTCGCAATTTTCGTAGGGTGGTCGGGGCATGGGCGATCGCGGCATTTTGGTGCTGCTGGGCAGTGGCACTTTACCTCGCCGCGCTGGCCGTGAGTGGCCTTTTCACGATGTTGCCGATAACCCGAGCGCACCATTTTCCGCATTGATTGCCCCTACGGGAGAGCGCCTGTCTCTTATCCGTCGCCGCGCATGCTCAAATACGTCGCCTCGCGATTTCTGCGGCGGGCCAGTTCGCTGGCGTAGCTGCGGCCAAGCCACTCGCGGTTTTCAGCGGCCCACGCGGTGAGTCTGGTGTGGCTGGGCGATGGCGCATCAACAAACAGGCGGTTCTCCATGAGGCCGCGAATCTCGTCCCGCGTGATGGTTACGTCGCCCACGGCTTTTCCCACCGCTTGGCCAATCATCCACGCCGCCGCCGGCGGAACGGAGATGATCGGCCTGCGGCAGCCAATTATTTTTCCGATTTCCTCCACCAGCCCGCGGTACGTAAATGTCTCGGGACCGATTGCCTGGATGCTCCGGCGCTTC
>JAJZCU010000073.1 GCA_021828935.1 Planctomycetota bacterium
CATGCGGGTAGCCGCTTTGTATTTCCTGATAACTGTAGGCCATTTGCTGCAGGGCGGCTTCCACCAGTTCCGGGTCAACGCCCTTTTCGGCGATGTCGGAAAGCGTCTTGCGCACCAGTTGCACAAAGGCGTCTTTGCGATCGGCCTCTGAGCCCTTGATTCCCACATGAAACCGCGTTTCCAGCGTGCCCGGGTCGAAGCCGCTATGCACCAAATCCTGGCCCAATTTTGAATCGATGATGGCCTTGCGCAGTGGCGCCCCCTGGTGGCCGAACAAAATCAGGGACAGCGTGGCCATCTCCAGCGTTTCCCGAATATTCGTCAAATCGCCCACCAGGTAGTGCATGGAAATGTAGGTGGCGTTTTCCATTGGCGTCTGCTGGTCGGCGGGGTACTTGCCGGCATATTCGCGGGGCGCGGTCCAGCGCTTCTGCCGGGCAATGGCGGTGTCCACCTGTTTTTTATTAAATTCGTCCAGGCGGGTTCGCAAAAAAGCGAAATAGTCAGCCGTGGGGATGTCGCCGTAAAGGAAGATCAGGGCGTTGCTGGGGTGGTAAAACGTGCCGTGGAAATCGCGCAGTTGCTGCCAGGTTAAATCCGGGATGCGTTCGGGGTCGCCGCCGGAATCGCGGCCGTAGACGGAATCCGGCAGCAGCCGGCGTTGGGCGGCTTCAAACAGCAGATTTTCGGGGTCGGAATAGACGCCCTTCATCTCATTGTAAACAATGCCTTTAATTAGCAAGTCAGATGAGGGGTCTTCCGGGGTGGCAAATTCAAAATGATGGCCTTCGCGGTCAAACGTGCCGCGGGTCAAATTCGGGTGAAACACGGCGTCGCAATACACTTCCGCCAGGTTGAACAAATCCTGCCGAACATTGCTGGACACGGGATAATAAGTAAGGTCCGGACCGGTCATGGCGTTAATGAACGTGGCCATGCTCATGCGCGTCAATTGAAAGAAGGGGTCTTTCACGCGGTACTTGCGCGAACCGGCCAGCACGGCATGTTCTAAAATGTGCGGGGCGCCGGTATCATCCCGCGGCAGGGTGGGAAAGGTGATGGAAAACAGGTTTTCCGTGTCCGCATTATGGATGTGCAGCACCCGCGCGCCGGTGTTTTTATGCACCCCCTGACACGCCGTGGCCCGCATGTGCGGGAGCTCCACTACCCGCGTGATCTCAAACCCCTCGATTTCCTGCCCCACCGAAATCGGCTTCACGCCGGAATCAACATCAACCGCCATAATTTCGCTCCAAGCTTGTAAGACCGTCCGTTTATAGCAAAAAGGGCGGACGGAGGCGAATGCGGGCGGCCATTTATGCGGCGCGCGGCATGCGCTGGCGCAGCACCCCATGCGCTTAGCCGACACGTATACGTGTCGGCTAAGCGCCAGATGGGGGCACATGCTGTGACTTCCGGTGGTCCCGCACGTTTTTTCGGCGTTCGACGGCCCTGTTCGGCGCATGGCCACGCACAACCCGATGCGATAGGATAAGCCATTAACCATGCAGCGCCGACCGCTGCCTGTACAATCCGCGTTCAACCAACGACCCACGCGCGTGGCTAAGCTCAAGCGCTGGGGATAATTTGCTGTCCGCACGGAGCATCCACATGAACCGCCGCCGTTTTTTGAAGGCTCTGGCCGCCACCACGGGAGTGGCCCTGACCGCGCCGGGCATTGCGGCCGCAAAGGCCAGAGTGAACCTGGCCACGCCAGCGTTCTGGAAACTGGCTCCCACGCCGCCCATGGGCTGGAACAGCTATGACACCTATGGCTCGGACGTTACTGAATCGGAATATCTTGCCAATGCCGCGGTGATGCAAAAAACCCTGCTGCATCACGGGTACAATTACGCCATCATTGATTATCTCTGGTTTGATCCCACCCTGGCGCCGCAGGGTATCGCCCATCCCGGCCCTTCCGCCATGGACGCTTACGGCCGCATGTTGCCCGCTGTGAATAAATTTCCATCCGCCGCGCACGGGCGCGGATTCCGGCCGCTTTCTGAAAAAATCATGGGCATGGGTCTGAAGTTTGGTTTTCATGTGATGCGTGGCATACCGCGCGAGGCGGTCGCCAAAAACACGCCCATTGAAGGCTCCCATTTTCATGCCCGCGACGCCGCGAACACCAAAGACATCTGCTCGTGGGACAACCATATGGTCGGGGTGCGCGGCGCCACAGCCGCAGGGCAGGCCTATTATGATTCCATCATGCGGCTGTACCATCAGTGGAATGCGAGCTTCTTAAAAATTGATGATTTATCCCGCCCGTACCACGAAGCGGAAATTCACGCCATCCGCCGCGCCATGAACCATTTTCTGCCCAAGGCCGTTTTAAGCGCTTCGCCCGGCGCCACGCCGGTGGACAAAGCTGTTGACATATCACACAATGCCAACATGTGGCGCATCCGCGACGACTTTTGGGACAACTGGGGCGAACTTGATAACATGTTCGATCTGGTGGCGGCGTGGAAGGGCTTCGCCGGCCCGGGCCATTGGCCGGATTGCGATATGATCTGCCTGGGCCGCATCGGTTTGCGCAGCGTTGGCGGGCCGCGGTTTACGCACTTCACCATGGATGAACAGCGCACGCTCATGAGCCTGTGGGCGCTGGCGCCGTCGCCCTTGATACTGGGCATGAACTTAACGCAACTGGACCCGTGGACACTTTCTTTAATTGCCAACCCCGCCGCGTTGGCGATCAGTCAGGATATTTTGGGCGCCCAGGGCGCGCGCGTAAGCGCGGCCGGGCCGTTGGAAGTCTGGGCCAAGCCTTTGCATCACGGCGCCCTGGCCGTGGGCCTGTTCAACCGCGGAAATAATAACAACGCCGTGGTAACGGCCAAATGGAGCGATCTTACACTGCGCGGCCCGCATCGCGTGCTGGACGTGTGGGGTCATCGCGCCTTAAAACCCGCGAATGGTTCGCTTGCCATGCAGGTTTCCGGCCATGGCGCCCGGCTGCTGCGGCTGGAACGGGCGTGACGGCGTGAGTTATTTAGAAATGAAACAACGTCGCCGCCCTTTAACGCCCGCCGCGCCGGGCCGCGGAGCGCCATGAAGCGACTGCTGGTGTTGCTGCAATTCACGCGCTTCGCCCTGGCCTTCACCGCCGTGGCCGACGCCTGGGCCTTCATGCTGCTGCGCCCGCCCGGCGCCGCCGCGCCCGGGCATCTGGTGGCGCGGCTGTTATTAACCGCATTGGTGGCCGGCAGCGTCTACGCTTTTGGCATGACGCTCAACGACGTATTAGATGCCCGGCGCGACCGCATCTTCGCCCGCTGGCGGCCGATTCCCAGCGGCCGCTTAAGCCCGCGCGCCGGCATCGTGATTGCATTTTCGCTGCTCTTGTCCGCGATGTTTGGCGCCGCCATGCTCGGCGCGGTGATCGCCCGTTCTTACGTTCCGTTTTCGCTGTTGGTGGTCTTCGCTGTCGCCGTGCTGATCGTGTTCTACAACGCCACGGGCAAGCACTTAGGCGGGGCGGGGCTGCTGACGCTGGGGGTTATACGGGCCGTGGATTGCATGGTCGGGCATCCCACGAGCAGTGTGGTAATTTTGCCCGTCTTTTTGCTTACGCATGTGGCGCTGGTCAGTACGGTGGCCTATCGGCTGGAGGGAAAGCGGCCGCGTTTGAAACGGAAGGATTTTCTCATCGTCCTGGGCTCGGTGGCCCTTGGCGATGGCTTGTTGGTTGGATACATGGCGTTGCGCGGCGCGTTGGGCGCGTTTACCCAACCGTTGATTTTCGGCCCGCTGGTGGCCATGGCGGCCTACGTGCTTTGGGCGGCGTGGGTGCTCAAGCGCCCTCTGCCGCCGCGGAAAAAGGGGGAATTGTTAATCCTCACCGGGCTGTTTTGGCTCTTCGCCTATGATGCTGGTATCTTATTTGCCAACCTGCAGTGGAAGGCCGGCCTTGCGATCACCGCATTGTGTTTCTGCAGCATCGGCGCATTTTTACTTTTGCGGGCGTGGGGGCGCATGGCGCGCGGTTCGCCGCAGTACCGCATCGCGCGCCAGGAGACGCTGTAAAAACTTTCACTGAAGTTGCCAGATGAAATCGGCCCGACGCCGCCCTACAATACCGCTGTCCGTGCGGGCACCAACAGATTCACGCGAATCCTTTCAGGCGACTCATGGCGGCCGTTGATTTTAAGCAAGATATTCCGCTTTTCCCGCTGCCCAATTGCGTGCTGTTTCCCGGCGCCCTGCTGCCTTTGCACATTTTTGAGGAACGTTATCGCACCATGATGGCCGCCGCCCTGGCCGGGCAAAGCGTCATTGCGATGGCATTGCTGAAGGCCGGCTGGGAAAAGGAATACTTTGGCCGGCCCGAAATCCACCCCGTGGTGTGTGTGGGAAAAATTGTGGGCCATGAGCGTCTGCCGGATGGCAAGTACAATCTGTTGTTGCAGGGAGTTTCCCGCGCCGCCCTGGAAAATGAAAAAAATGGAACCTTCCGCGCCGCTACGCTCACGGCGTTGCCCGACATCGTGCCCCCGGATTCCGCCGATCGGCTCCGCGACTGCCGACAGAAGCTCGCGGACCTTTTCGCAAATTCGCCGCTGGCCCAACTGCCGCCCGCGGCGTCGATCCGCGAGATGATCGGCAGTTGTCTGCCGGTTTGGAATATCGCGGACGTGGTGGCGTTTTCCTTGATACCAGACTGCGCGACCAAACAGCGGCTGCTGGAAATGCGCGACGTGCTCTTGCGTACGGAGGAGCTTTTGCAAATACTTAACGGCTTGGCGCAGCGAAAGCAGGAACCGCGTTGCGGCCCGCGTCCGGCGCGCACCATTTTTCAGACGCCGCCGAATATGAATTAATCACCGAGGGTCCGGGCTTTTTTTGCCTGCAGCTTTTAACGCAGAGACCCGGAAACGCAATGGCGACAAAATAGAACGCCCAGCACTAACGATTGGACATTTTTTATGCGCGTATTGATCATCGGAGGCACCGGCCTGATTTCCACCGGCATCGTAAAAGCCCTCCAGGGCCGCAATGCCGACATCACCGTTTTCAATCGCGGCAAAACCGACAACCGCCTGCCGGAAAGCGTCCGGCAAATGCATGGCAATCGCGATGAGCCTGGCGCGTTGACCGCACTGGCCAACGAACCCCGCTTCGACGCCGTCATTGACATGATCTGCTTTAACCCCGAACAAGCCAAAGCCGATATTGCCACCTTCGCTGGAAAAACGGAACATTTTGTTTTTTGTTCCACGGTATGTACCTACGGCAACACGCAGACGGACGTTCCGACCCACGAAGGCATTGCGCAGCGGCCGGTATCAACCTACGGCAAAAACAAAGTGCTTTGCGAAGAGCTTTTCAATGAAGCCCACGCCAATAAAAAATTCGCCGTGACCATTTTCCGCCCCTCACATACCTTCGGCCCCGGCGGCGGCATTATTAACAACCTGGGCTGGAACCGTGATTTTGTTGACCGGCTCCGCAAAGGGCGGCCAATTATTATCAGCGGAGATGGCCACGGCCTGTGGCAAAGCGCCTATGCCGATGATGTCGGCGTGGGTTTCGCCCATGCCCTGGGTCGCCGGAGCACGTTTGGCGAGGCCTACAACATCGTGGGCCCGGAATTTTTCACCTGGGACCAGTACACCCAGCGCACCGCCCAGGCCATCGGCGCCCCGGAACCCAACATCACCCATATCCCCACTGACGCTCTCCTGGCGATCAACGCGAAACGCTTCGTCGCCATTGCCGAAATTTTCCGCTACCACGGCATCTACGACAATACCAAAATTCTCCGGGATATCCCCGAATACCGGCCCGGCGCCACGCCCTTTGAAGAGGGCGTGCGGCACACGGTGGCGTGGATGGACAAACACCATACAATTGAGCCCTGTGAAAAAGATCCGTTCGAAGACCGTTTGGTCGAATCGTGGAACAAGTGGCTTCAGGTGGCGCGGCGTGAAATGGCTTAAACCCGTTGCGCCGCCGCGCCGCCGGGCCCGGACAGCCAACATGGCAAGGCGGTAATCATGCTCACCAACCTATTGGCGTCTGGCGCAGGCCGGACGCTTTCCGCCGCGACCATCATGGTCGCCACGGTTGCCATTCTTGCCGCAGCGCCTTGCGCCGGCGCGCGCGTGCTGCCCGCCGGCTGGCCGTATCGCCGGGCCTTGAAGTTCAAGCCTGTTCCGCTGCGCGGCGCTCCGGGCCCCAATGAGGCCTGGGCTCAGTTTTATACCAATAAAGCCCGCCAGCCCAACGGCAATGATCTGCGCATCACCAACGGCGCACGCATCGTCATGCCCATGAAAATTATTCGCATTTCCCCGCACGACGACTTGGTGCGCGTCATCTTTGCCGCCCGGGGCCAGCGCCCTTTTTTCGCCTGGTGGGGCAATCCGCACGCCGGCCCTTCAAAACAGCCGCCGCTGAAAATTCAACGCAGCGTTTTTATGAACATCTTCCGTTATCCCGGCGGCGCCGTGAATTCCACCCAGGCCGTGAACAACCAGTTTGCGCGCGCGGGGCGCCCTTTGGACGGCCTGGTGATTCCGCAAATTTTTATTGGATATGATCCGCTGGGCAGCGGCCGACGCGACATGCTTCGCTACCGCGCCCTGCTGCACATCACGCAGGGCGGCCTGTACCACTTCGCATTTGACGTTGACGACGCCGGCTATGTGCGCCTGAATCACAAGACTATTTTGATAAAACGCAACGGCGGGGGAATGATGGGCAACGTGCGCTTCAAAACCGCCGTGCAACTCAAGCCCGGCTGGTATCCCGTGACGGCGGCGCAAATCAACTTCGCGGGCCCCACGGGCATTGCCTTTGATTGGCGCATGCCGGGCCACAAGCGCTATGCCCCTGTTCCGCCACCTGCTTTCGCGCCGATTTTTCACGCCCACGCCGGCCCGCTGAAAAAGTTCGGCCTGCCGTATGTCGCCGATTTTCGCGTCCAGCCGTCCGCTGAAACATTTGTCCCGCCCAAATTTTACTTCACGCGGTACATCTTTGAAGCCCGCGTACCGGCGTCGTTTACGCCGCGCGTCACATGGACATTTGGCGATGGCCAGCGCGGCCAGGGATTGCGCCTCAGCCACGAATTTTTGCATTCCGGCATTTATACCGTCCACATGACCGTACATCAGGCCGGCCACAGTTTTTCCGCCACCCGGCGCATTCATGTGCCGTTCCGCCCGTATTCTCTGTTTCCCCATCCGCCGCGGGACACCGCCGCAACTGTCGGGAAATTGTTGTCAGAATACAATCTCAAGGCGTTGTCCGGGGCCGATCTTCGCCGCGGCATGCTTTTTTTTCGCGGTTACCCCAATGCCGCCCAGCGGATGCGCTGGGGCCTGGCCTGGGCCGCCGCCGCCACGCCGCAATCGCCCCAAACCGTGTGGCATGACGGTCGGCAATTGGCCCGCTTCCTGATTGTTCACCGCCACTTCAAGGCCGCCGCCAGGGCCTATTTGTTGATGACGCACAAGCCGTTGCCCGCATGGTTGAAGGCCAAAGTGATGGCCGCGTATGCGCGCACCGTCTGTTACTTCACGCCGCAATTTGCCGGCCGCGCCGCCGCACTGCGCACACGTCTGCATGCCTGGATGGCCGGCGTAATCGCCCACGCGCCCGCCGCCCGCCACACCCTGCTGGTGGCCCTGGCCGATGTTGCCGTGGCCGCTGGCAGCGGCAAACAGGCCAGCGCCGAAATTAAAAAGGCCGGCATCACCGGCACGCAGCAAACCAAGTGGCAGGTGATTCGAGAAGGCGTGCTGGCCCGCAACGCCGAAAATTATATTCATTATGACCATACTGATCTGGCCGCCCACATTCTTGACCGCTGGGAAAACCGCTATCCGCCGGCGATCGCCCGCGGCTACACCCGGCTCTTACGCATGAAATTGTTCGAAAAGCTCAATCACCCCCGGGCCGCGGCGCGCATCGCCCGCGAGTATGTGCGCGCCTATCCCCGCTCCTTTTACGCCGATCATCTGCTATTCCGCGCGTACCACGATCTTCTGGCGGCGCACCAGCAGCAGCAGGCCCAGGCGGTGGCGGCAAAACTTAAGAAAGATTACCCCGAGTCGCCGTATGCCAGCAAGATATAGCCCCATCAGCGGGCGTTCCGGCTACGCGAACGGCTGGCCACCGTCGGCAGTGCAGATTGTTGGATGCCCGCGCCGGTGGAAGGTCATAAAATAAACCGCTGAGGCGCGAAGAGCGCTGAGACGACGTGGAGGAACGCGCGTGAGTTTTGACGCTTGCATTGGCGCCCCCGGGGGGGGGGCAA
>JAJZCU010000074.1 GCA_021828935.1 Planctomycetota bacterium
ATTGGTGCGCCACATCCGTGTTCGCCGTGCCATTAACGCGCGTCTCAAGCACCTGCCAATTATTTGAGTAATAGAGGTATTTGACCGTCCCTGCGGCAACGCCGTTGCCGTGGAGCGCGAACGGAGCGTTCGCCATCACGCCGTCTGGGTATGGTCGCTCGCAACCGGCGGCCGCGGCAATGCTTAATAGGTCACCCCCGCGCGGCGGCGTGCCCTGTTTCATCAACTCCGTGTTATTTTCACAGCCGACCACGAATCACCCTTTTCAACCGGCCAGATAATACCGCGCGGGCCGCGCCCGATGCAACGGAAAATCCGGTCAGATTATCGCGCCCCAACGGGCCGCGTCCTGCACCGGCGCGCCATGGGGCCAAGGTGCAAATCAGGCTGTGGCTGGCCACTTGAGCGGGGGGTGTTGGAACACCGAACAGCCGTTCGCGCGCGGTGGCGGCCGACGAACGCGGCGGCCACGTGAAGCGAAAACAGCCTCCAGGGCCCGACCGACTTTTAAACATCAGCCCGCGGGTTCGACGATATTATTTTTCACCGCAAGATCGGCCTGTGCGCACCCTTGCCATTGGCCCCCGTCGCGCCTGCGGGGTCGAACCTTTGTTTGGTTCGCGGTCAGCGTAAGGATCGCGCCACGGGCGCCAAGGCGCCATCGGGGAGGGATTTGCTAAGGAAGTCAGCCAAATTGGGGAAGGCGGCCATGGGAATACGCAATGCCGCCCTTTGCACGGGGCTGTCCCCGATCAGCCAGCATGCGCCGCGCAAATCCTGCCCAAGGTAAATGGGTTTTTCTCGGCTGCACGACAGGAACCGCGAAAACCCCCAGTCGAACATGACCAAGTTTCCGCAGACTAGGAGATATGGCCGGCCCAGGCCCGCACGAACGCGGCCCAGCGCCGCGTTAAAGAGGGACGCCAAAATTGCTGACACTAAAAGGCATTCTGAAATGTTAATAAACCGAGTTTCCCGGAGGAGGTGAATCAGGCTCACCGCCGCGGCGCCGAACCATACGGCCCAACTAAGGCGGCGCACTCCGCGGCGCTTTCGGCTCAGGTAACGCTCGGAAGCGAAATAAACCGCCGCGTGCTCGGGGTTCCGGCGGACGCACTCACGCATTGCCCTGTGGGCCAACAACCGATGCCGGAATCCAACCATACGCATATGATGCAACCCATCTGGCGACCGCGCGCTGTCGAGCTTGCGCAGTATCCGTTATAAAAAAGCTGGCCTGCAGGGGAGCGCGTGACGGCTGTAAGCCGTTACCGTGGGGCCGGCCACCGACAGGGGTCCGCCGGCTTGGGCCGGCAAGCCGGGCGGGCCGGCGTCGGCCGTGCCTCGGGTGTGGCCCACCTACTAGAACCCCTCGCCCGGCACACATCGGCCGCGCAGGCACGTTTTTGGATCCGCAACGAAGGATGTCGAGCCGGGGTGGGTGCCGACACGGGCGCACGGGCTTACTTACCCAGCGATTTCAGATCCGAATACGCGGACTGTGCGGCGCTTGTGGCGCTGATCGAATTCCCCGCCAGGATGAGCTTCCACTTGCTCACGAGCGTTGCCTCTTGGAGTTTGGGCATCATGCCCGGCCCTGCGTACTCAAGATCCTTATAAACCCCCGTCACTGCGTAAGGATCGCTACTTAGCAGCTTGTCCAGAGAATAGACGCCGCCGGCCACGGAAGCGGTGAGGTCCACAATGCTGTACCCCGCCTTCGCGTACCGCTCGCCCGCCCTGCCCCAGAGCATGTAGCCGGCTTCCCCAGCCAGCCACCGTCCCGGGTTGAACCCGTTTTCACCGACGGCGTTCGGATGGCCCTGGATCGCGCCGACGACCTGCCCGCCGATCTGGGCCGCACCGTCTGCGGCAGTTGACCCGCTCAGCAACATCAGCGGTATGCCCACGATCGCGCCAAGGCCCGTGTCCGCCATCGCTGCGCCGGTGGCCGCGCCAGCGACCCCGCCGGCCACCTTCAGTCCACCGATCGCCGCCATTCCCGCCTTGTGCAACCAGTCAGTGTCGCCGAGTTCGAAATGGGTTGCCAGCGCCTCGTTAAGCTGAGATGCTGCATTGCTATTGGACTTGTTCATGACCCAGCAGGTGTCAGTTGCGATTACGATTGTTCTGCGCCCCTGCATGTACCAATCGTCCCACTTGGTCGCCTTGCCCCTAATGCGCAGCCCAGCCGCAAGCAGCACGAGCAACGCCTGCATGTCTTTTCTTCCATAATGTTTCGCGTAGGCGCGAAGGAGGCCCTTCGCGCTCCACAGGCCCGCCGAGTCGACGCCGGAGGCCGGCGACGATAACACAAATTGATAACCGTTCGCCCCGTTAACATATCCTGCCGGATCTTGCTCGACCCAGTTGCCCAGCGTTGGCGAATAATCACGGTGGCGGAAATCGTACAGGCCGGTGATGGGGTCTTGGCGGCCCCCTTGATGCATATATTGCCAGGCAAATTGGTCGGTCGTGGCGTTCCAGTTGGCGTCAAGGACGGTGGCCACGCCGTAGGGCGTGTACACGTAACGCTGGACCACGCCCCAACTGCTTGTGCTGGCGTTATATCCTATTAACGCGGTCACGTTGTAATTGGCGTCAAATTGAGTGTAAATGCGGGCGTCTGGTTGAATCGTGCCGGCGCTGTACCTGTCGCGCAGCACCGTGGCGTCGATGCACATCTGCGACCAGACGTATTGGTGCGCCACATCCGCGGCTGCCGTGCAATTGACGCGGGTTTCCAATACTTGCCAATTATTTGAATAGTAAAGGTATTTGACGGTGCCTGCCGGGACGCCGTTGCCGCCCTGCGGATACGACTCAGAGATGCGGTAGCCCATGGCGTTGTACGAATACGCCGCGATCGTTTGGCCGGCGGGGTTTTGTACGGCAACCAGGCGATTCCACGCATCGTAAATTAATTTATTGCCGTTCTGGTCGGTGGTCATGTTGCCGTTGGCATCGTAGGCGGGCGTTGCCGTTGTTCCGCTGATGCCGGTGATTTGGTTTTGGTTATTAAAGTTGCGGGTTTGGGCCGTGCCATTCGTGGTCGAACTGCTCCAATTTCCCAAGGCGTCCATGGTCCACGTTTGGCTTTGCGTGGCTGCGGAGATTGTGTCCAGCGTGGCGCCGTTGTTTCCGCTGGCGGAGAGAAGGCCGCGGGCGAAGGCCGTCTCCCGGCCCAGCGGGTCGTAGGCGCTTCCATTGTCATTCGGGGCTGAACTGTTGGCGTGGTACAGTTCGCTCATGTTGGGATTAACAAGATTAATTTTGTACAGCACGTTGGATGCGGGATCGTACCCATACTGGAATCGATCCGTGCTGGTTCCGGTGGCCACCACCCACCAGTTCTGGTCAATCACGCGACCGAAACGGTCGAGCCCGGTGTAAATATCCCCGCCGTCGTTCAAGATGTTCGTCTGCCCCGGCTGTTGGATGTAGGTTAAATTAATACCCGTCTGCGGATGCGCCGCTTGCACAATGGTTGATAATCCAAGGTAACTGTATTGTTCCAGCACGGTTCCTGGATCGCCGGAATTGGGGCCGTCAACGATGGCGTCCACTCTTCCGATGGCATTGTCCAGCATGGCGTTTTTATTGCTCATGAGCACCGGGGTGCCGGCAAAGTTGGTATCGCCATAGTTGTAATCAATGGTTCTGCCGTTGGGGTAAACCATATCAATAATCCCGCTCACGCCGCGCTGCCCGGCGCTCGGCGGCCATGACCTTTATCTCGGTTTGGCGCACCTTTGAATCCCTGAGACCGGAGATGGGCACAAGCGCCAACTGGCCTGGCATGAAGCTCATGGGCATGTTCGGCTCAATCAGCCAAATTCTCGGCGGCTCTTTGGGTGTGTGATAAAAATACGCAGGCGTTGAGATGACCGCCATGAACATTGCGCCTGGCTTTATCAGCGAAAGCGGCGGCAGGACCGTGCCCACAGTGGCCTTCTCCCGGAAAAAGCCGACGTGGAGCCGGCTTGGCACGGGGATGTCCGCCGCAACGGTCAAAACAACTCTCGCGGAGACCACCGATGCCGCCGGTGGATAATCACTTGCGATATATTGGTCCGCCATCCGCCGCCGCACGCGCAACACAACCACCGCATGCAATTTCCAAAAGGCCGCATCCGTGCCCGATTCCACCGTATACCCCTGCGCAAGCTTTGGCGTGTAATGGATGAGGCGCCCCATCGTTGTCGGCAGCTTTGCAAGCACGTGTACCGGGTGCCGCCCCAGATGCCCGTCGGCCCCCACAACTTTCCTTTTTATTTGCCTGAGGACGGCCCGGACTAAGGGATCAGAAAGCCCCGTAACCGGCCAAGACTGCATGCCCGCGGGCATAATGTCTGGCACGCTGACATTTCCAGAAACGGCCCAGCCTTGCCGCGGCCCGCCTCCGATTAGTAAAATAAACGTGCCGCCGGGACGAATTGGGCCAACATGGCTGCCGATTTGTCCGTACGTCCCCGCAACCTCAGCATTTAGGTTAGCGGCTATCTTTTTTTCCGCGGCTAAAACGGCCAATATCTTCAGCCTCGCGAGCTTTGTGCTGACCCCCCGCGCCGCTTTCGCCCGTCGCCAGCTTTGCACGCGCGCCACGACAAAGGCGTAATCTTTCCAAAATCGCGAGCTCTCACCCATCCGCGGCGCAAAAAGCCCACGACATTGGGCCGGCGACGCCAAGCCTGCGCAAAAGATTAGCTTGGCCGCAGTTGATTGGGCTTTCTTCTTCGCCACGTTCATTTGAACACCAGCGCTGATCCCTGTAGAAGTGTGTTGAAGAGGGTTCCGGCCACCACTGGCTCGCTCCCGTCGGTGGCTTTGTTCCATGCGTTAAATGTCCCAACGCCAGCGAAAATCCCTGCCGTCCATTTCCAGCCGTTCGCGTCGCTTACGTTCCCGTCTCCGGTAAAGCTCCAGGTCGCGGCCGCGACGCGAGGGAAGTAGTTATTGGCACCAAATGCCGTGTCTGTCGTTTGCGCGCAGATGTCAAGCTCGAAACGGTAATAAAGCGACATGTAAGCCAAGGGGTCCGTCCCGTTTGCGAAGGTATCGGAAACTTGGTTGTAAAACAAAGGGGGCCCGGCGCCCGGGCTGTCGCGGAATGTAATGTGCCGGGTGAGATTGGCGGTGTCGAACGTGACGGGCTGGTAGTTAAAAGGAGGTGGCGGGGCTCCCTCACCTGTGGGACCGTCCAAGATCGGGCCGGCGGCGCCGATTGTATCCAATGAACTGGCGAGTTGCTTCCCGTCCTGATAGGCGCCGTCGTCCGTGAAGTTGTTGATGTTCTGCACGAATCCCACGTTGATCTGTTGGACGCCCCGGTCTCCGGCGGGTCCGGTTGCCGTAACCGTTGCGTATGCCGCCATGCCGAACAAGGTATCCGTCCCCGCAGAGACGGTCGGCAGCCCAACCCCGTTCTTGTCATTCGTTAACGGCCCTTGCACGATTGCCCCGGCGGCTGACGTGGGCCCGGCAGCCGGCGGTGCCACCGTTATCTCGACCACATTAACGGCCCATTGGCCGCTGAACCCGACGGCGGGTTTGACCGATGCGATGCCTGCCGTCGGGCCACCGTTCCATTGGATATCAACGTTGGCCGGCCCGTAGTCGGCGGTGATTATGCCGCCGGTCGCGCTCCAAATCGGGGCCTGAGCAGCATTGGGCTCCGTTAGGCCGTAATGGTATATGCCGTATCCCGGCACATTCTGCGGCCCCTGTATCTCGAAAACCGTCTCCTTAATCTGGTCAATTATCATGGACGTCCCGGCCGCCGTATCCTGCCACTTCAGGGTGACCGTCTGGTCGCCTTGGCTCAGGCTATCCACGATCCCCTCGACGTAGATGGTCGTCGGCAGCGCGGTGTTAATAAACGTTGTGATTGCGCCAGTGCGGTCGCTTTTCTGCCAAAGGCGAAGGCCCGGCGTGGTGATGAACGTCCAAATGCCAACGTTGGTCGGGCCGCTGATATTTAATTGTAGCGGGGCCAACGCCGCGTCGCCAGGAACCTTCGTGTTCGGGGTGTTATCGAGAGACAAGTCGAGCGCCGGGATCAGGTTGTTACTGCTGGTAAGATTATAGTTGTAATCATTGCTGTTCAAAAGAACCCAGCCCCCGGCACTGCTCGCGTTTTTAAGCGAGGTCGCCAGTGTACCCGCTGTGCCGTCCGTGAATTCCGGCGACATGCCCACCGAAATCGCCGTGACAAACACCGTGTCCGTTTCCGCGAAGGGCACGAAGCCGGGATTCACGGTGACGGTAATCTGCTCGGCCACGGCGTCACACGAAAACCTTTCATTAATTTGGCTCATCGTATTTTACCGTTCGGCGCCGCCGCGTGGGAGCCGGGAGTGCCGCAGCGGTGTATCGCCCGGTTTAGTGAAATGACGTCCGCTGTTTGGAAATACGGCAGGTACGTGCTCTTTTCGGGGGCTTCGTACGTATCCAGGTACGCGCAGAATTCCTTGTCCAGTACGCCATGGCAGACCTCACGCCTGTCCGCGAGCTGGCGAAACAACCAGGTCGCGCGGCGCAGCGATAGCACCGGCACCCTGGCACGCCCAATCCGGGCCACCGCACCTCCGCCCGATGCCGCGCGGCCACCCGGGATCGGCCGGCTCTGCGTGAACAGCCGTAGCATAGGCCCAACGTCCTTCTTTTTGCGCCGGGCCACGAGCTGTGCGACGCCCATCGACCACAAGAAATAATTATTACTCTTCAAATATTTTCGCGCGCGGGCGGGAGACATTCTAATCTGCGCGGCCCCGAGCCGGCCTGTCGCGCGCCGTGCCACAAAACGAAGCGCCGTGGCCAGGCTCGCGACATCGCGCTGGCTGACGGGCCCGGGAACCCCCATGCCAAAGGCGGCGACGAATGGTGTAACGGTCTTCAGATGGCCGCTCGGGGTTTTTGGCCCCATGCATACGAGGCAGATGGCACCCCGGGCCATGGTCGGGCCGCCGTTGGCCCCCATTTGGAGGCCCGGGCGCCAGCTGAATGGGAGCTTAATCTTAGCGCCGGCCCGGTATGCGTCTGACGCGCAAAAGACGACGTTGGCGCTATAAATTAATTTTCCATTGTATAGGCCTGGCTGCGGAAATCCCGGGGGACTTGCAAGCATCTTTTTGACCCTCACGATCAACAGGGTGCCGAGCCCTTCGCTCTGGCGGCCGTGGCTCCCTACGCCGGCACGCGGGTCAGCCGGGTGCCCACATGCCGCCCGGGCGATGCGGGCGGCGGCCGTGAACGCCGACAGCATCGCGGCGGATCGGATCCCGCTCTGAGCCACGCGGCTTTGCATTCTGATCGATGCGCTCATAGCAAATAACTCCAAGAGGCGTTGGACGCGACCGAGTCCGCTGTCGGACCGCCGCTAATTGGCACGGCGAACGGAACCGCAGGAACAATGAAGTGTGTGTCGGGCGAGGTGAACGCCTGCGCCGCCGATGCCACGTACGCGCCGCCGGCGTCTGTCAGCAGACCCTCGTCCGATTTCCACGCGGCGGACGCAACCACCTCATAGGTAGCGTTGCTTCCGAACACTTGGTTCTGCGTTTCGACGGCGATGTACGATTCGAAAGTGCGATCCAGCCTGGCGCTGTACAATTTCGCGTCGGGTGGCACGCCGGTCGCCGCCGGCGCTGCCGTCGGAACGCCCCCCACCGGGGAGTCGTAATAGGACATTTTAGCCGCCCCGTTTTTGGCAACATTTACGTCTGGCTTTCCGTTATACCAAGGCGGCGACGGCCCCGCGTCTAGGTAAGAGTTTCCCTGGACAGCCAGTTGCGCGAATTGATAGGTATTAGAACTGCCGTCGATGTAAGTGGCATTCTGCGACTGAAACGTGACATCCTGCATAAATCCGACGTTGATTTTTCCGTCACCCCAGTTTCCCGCGGGCCCCTGTATTGTGACGGTCGCGGAGAAATTGATTACATCCGCGTTTATCGTCGCGCCCCCGGGAAGGTCGAACGTGTACGGTCCGGGGACGTACACCAGCGCTGCCCCGGCAACAGTGGCGGTATCGACTGTCGCTTGCCTTGGCGGCGGCGCGATCGCGCTAGTCGTGACGGTCACTGAGACTATATTCACATCAAGCTCCCCCGTGAACCCGACCGCTGGCGCGTAGATCACCTTGCCGACCGCGGCTGGCGCGGTCCACTGCACCTTGATGAAGCTTCCGGAAAGGTGGCTGCTTTGCGGAAAATATTGCGCTGCTTGGGTAATCGTTC
>JAJZCU010000075.1 GCA_021828935.1 Planctomycetota bacterium
CCTGAATTCCGGCGACCCCGGAACGGTGCTGGAGCAATACAGCTATCTTGGCTTATCAACCATTGTGCAAGCCGCCCATCCGCAGACGGGTATTAACTTAACCTACATCCAACAGCCGGGGCAGACGAACATCTTGAACGACGGCGGGGATATCTATACGGGCCTCGACCGTTTCGGCCGCGTGATCGACCAGAACTGGTGGGTGGTTGCCACCGGTACAAGCACGGACCGCTTCCAGTACGGGTACGATCCTGCATCCAACGTGCTGTACAAGAACAATCTTGTTAATCCGAACATGAGCGAACTGTACCACGCGAACAGTTCCGCCCCGTATGACAATGGAAGCGCCTACGACCCGCTGGGCCGCGAAACCGCCTTCGCACGCGGCCTTCTCTCCGCCAGCGGAAACAACCCCGGCGCGGCCGCCCTCGACACAATCTCCGCCGCCACGCAAAGCCAAACCTGGAACATGGACGCCCTGGGCAATTGGAGCAGTTCGACCACGAATGGCACAGCCCAGACGCGGAATTTTAATAGCCAAAATCAGATCACCGGAATAAGTGGAACGACTGCAACGCCAACGTACGATGCGAATGGCAACATGACCACCGACCAGAACGGCAACACGCTGACATACGATGGCTGGAATCGGCTCGTGCAGGTGGCCGATTCCGCAGGGCAAATTATTGCCAAATATTCGTATAACGCAATGGGCTACAGAATCAGCGAAAGCTACCCCCAAGGCGGCAATGGCGTCGCCACTGGCACGGTAAAATACCTTTATTATTCAAATAACTGGCAGGTACTCGAAACCCGCTGGAACGGCACAGCAAACACTGACGTCGCCCACCAGTACGTCTGGTCGCAAATGTACATTGATGCGATGGTTCTGCGGGACACATACAGCGCGGGCGCGATTCAGCCAGCGCAAAGAATTTATTATCAGCACGATGCGAATTTCAACACCACCGCGATCGTCGGCCTCGTCGGCAGCACTTGGCAGGTCACCCAGCGTTACATCTACACCCCCTACGGCGTGGTGACCGTGCTCAACGCCGACTGGACCACTGCGAGCAGCCAAATCCCACTCACGCAATATCTCCACCAAGGCGGCAGATTGGATCCAATAACCGGCTTGTATGATTTCAGAAACCGCGACTATTCGCCGACGCTTGGCAACTGGGTTGAGCAGGATCCGCTGGGGTATGTTAATGGGGCCAACCGTTTCGCGTACGCCGCCGCCGCTCCAGCGGGAGAATTGGACGCGAGCGGATTGTGGCACTTTTCAGTGGATTATAATTTTACGCCGAAATGGCTGTCCAAGGCCACGGAAAAAATTTGGCACGTCGCGGAGGGTGCCGGCACCGTATTTAAGCAGGTCGAGAAGTACATCCCGGGAGTAACTGGGTATTTCAAGCCCGTTGGGTCCCCCGCGATCGAGGCATCAATAAAGGGCCAGGTTCGCGGCGAGGGCCATGTCCTGTGCAGTGCATCGTTGGCGCTTGAGGCCAACGTCGGAAAGATCGGCTTTCGCGTGGGGATCCAAGCCGACGCCGGGCTTGCCACAGGCCGCGTGGGAATTTCGGCGATCGGCGGCGGAGATCTCCGCTTTGAGGCGGGCTACAAAGACGGTAAGGGATGGCACTTCTCCGGCTCGGCCGGCGTGGACGTCAAGGGTGGTGTTTTTGGATCTCTTTCGGCGGGCGGCCTCGTCCGGGCGATGGCGTCGGGCGGAGTGAATGTGGCGTACGACTTTTCCGTCAATCCGGATGGCGAATTGAGGGGCCAGGGCGAGTGGAATATGTATGGTTCCCTCGTCCTGCAGCACAAGGAATACCTGTTCTTCGGCGGCTGGGAGAGCACCTACACATACAGCTTCGGCACTGACAAACATAAATTTGGCAAGCTGGGGCCGTCCAGCCTGAAGCAGGATTTCGAACGCGCCGTCGCGGCGGCCGCGAGGTTGTAGTTGGCTTAGCGGGCGGAGGGGAAAGGAACGCAATCAGACCCGTTGGATAAGGCTAGGCTGCGGCCTAACGGTCTGCCCGAGCTTTACGGCGGCGGCCGCTGGGCACCCGTAGGTGGCTAAGACCCTGGCAACCGCACCTTTCTAGATTCTAGAGCAGTCGGCAAGGCCGGTGTGTCGACAGGTTTAACAACCAGGAAATTCGGGGTCGCCGACGCCGCGGGTTGCGGCTGCGGCGGCTGGAAGGCCCAGATATCTATGAAAAAAAAGGGCGCAAGCCTTCTGCTCGCCGTGGCCGGAATTGCCGCGTGGCTGGCGATAGTGTATTTCGTCGACGTGCCCGCGTTTCGCCTGGGCTACCGCGTGATCGTGCGGCACGATGGCGGCCAATTGTATCGTGTGGCGGCGGTGAGGTTTTACCGCGGGAGGAACGGCCGGGCAGCGAGCCTGCGACTCGTGCCGCCCCGCCCCGGGCTGAAGCAGATCAGCCGACCGATCGGCCGCTATACGCTGCCATTTATTGCGCGGTCATGGAGTAAATTGCGGCCCGGGGACGCGGCCAGTGTCATATGCTCTCACGGGCATTATACACTTTTGGGGACGGCGGCGGTAGAGGCTGTGGTTTTCGAGTTGTTCTTCAGCGCCCTGCCTTTGGTCCCGATTGCGCTTTACATCTTAAAGGGTGCGCTTTCCGGGGCCGGCCTCCTGCCGTACGCCGGAAAAGGCGCGCGGGGGCGGGCCGCCTACTTCGCAGTTTGGGTAGCACCCTGGCTGAGGGTGATGCTGCAGGGGGGATTTACGGCGGCGTTAGCCGAGGGATTCGTGAGCAGCGCTAAGGTTGCGGCCGGCGATGCGGCCGTTTGCGCCGTCCTATCAATGGTGCTGCTGCCCGTAACCTTAGTAGGATATTTCAATCTGCCGCCCAGAGTGCCGGGTAACCCGCTCGATTCCGGCTTCTACGACCTCCCTTAAACATGAATACGGTCGGCCAGCGGTGACGCGTAGCGGCTCCAAGCCGGCCTATGCCGCAAAATTGCCTCCGGACGTCGGCCCGGTGCTGGCCCGCCCGTGGCCTCGGCGGCGTGCGTTCAGTGCTGCTTCCGAAGAAAATTCAAGATGGCGCTCCTGCGGCAAACAACCGGAACACGCATGGAATACGGGCGTTCCGTGGCCGGCGGCAGATCCCGTGAATGAGAATTTATCGACGGCGCATGACTTGGCGACATCTTTATAGATAGTCCCGTCAACGACCGCCCCGACCAAATGAAAGGGGTCGGGCTTTTAGCGTTTTTAGTCCTTTTTATGGCGCGTGGGCCAATCGTCGCCCGCAGGCGCCGGCGGCGGTACGCGGATCCCCCGAAAAAATAATGTTTGTTCGCGGGCCGGGGCGGCGTTAAAATCTCGCAAATGCGCTGAGAGTTTATGCATGCTTTGCCTTGACGATGACATTGATAGAAGCCGCGGTTGGCGCACGCGTGGCGTCGGCGGGAGCACCCCGACCGGCGCGGGCGGCCGAGCCGCCGCGCTGCGGCGACGGAAGAGGGCGAACGCCCCGTTCGCGCTCCACGGCAACGGCGTTGCCGCGGGCACGGTCAAATACCTTTATTATTCAAATAGTTGGCAGGTACTCGAAACCCGCTGGAACGGCACAGCGGCAACTGATGTGGCTCACCAATATGTTTGGTCGCAGATGTACATCGACGCCATGGTGCTGCGTGACACGTACAGCGGCGGAACGATCCAGCCGGCGCAGAGAATTTACTACCAGCACGACGCGAATTTTAACACCACCGCCATCGTCGGCCTCGTCGGCGGCATTTGGCAGGTAACGCAGCGGTACGTCTACACCCCATACGGTGTGGTCACCGTCCTGAATCCCGACTGGACCACCGCGGCCAGCCAAATCCCGTTAACGCAATACCTGCACCAAGGCGGTCGCCTCGACCCCATCACCGGCCTGTACCTCTTCCGCCACCGCGACTATTCGCCAACCCTTGGCAATTGGATCGAGCAGGATCCGGCGGGGTATGTGGACGGTGGGAACACGTACGGCTACGTGGGCGGGGACCCGGCGGCGGCGACGGACTTTTCCGGGTATGCGACGGTCAGGGTCGCAGCTAAAAGTTTCATTCACCAACCGATGCGCGATGGCTCGTTCCGCGGACCCTTGGGTTTTGTTGATAACCCGCTGCTCCGGGCGTTTGCGGCGGTCGCACGCAGGGTCTTTAATGACCATCCAAAGTCCGCAAGAGAGCACGGCACCTCACATTACCGCCTGTTCACTGAGGCCACGTTCAAGGCCACCTGCTTAAACAACGGCGGGAAGCCGCCGAGGGTGCAGCTCCTACGGACCAGGAAGCGCGGCGGGCAAGAGGGATTTCTCAGAGGGACCATACATATGAGCAAGGTCAAAATCGTCGCTCGTGGCCAGAAAGTCGTCGCATCCTGGGAGGGCTGGGGGCGTCCAAATGCGGCGACGCTGGTTACTTTTGACATGGTGCGCGGGCGCGATTCGGTGAACATCTGGCACAAGGTTCGCGTGACGTTCTGGTGCAGCGGCGGGAGGCTGAGAACAAAAGCCACGCTACCGGATGCAAGTGCATTTCCGAGCCATCGCGTATGGCTGAACGGCGTCGTAAAGCAGACCGTCAAGCAGCACACCTTCGCCGATCTGTGGCGGCCCTTGGGGGGCAAGCTGAGCTTCGTGATCTGACGGTGGTTTTACCAGAGGCTTGTATGCGAAAAAAGCTTTCTAATCCGGCTCCCGGCCCCAGGCTGATTCTGTGGTCGATTTTGTTGCCAGCCATTTGCGCCACGGCCATGCTTTCCGGCTGTGGCCTACTTGATCACGCTAACGACGCGGCACTGATAGCGTCGGGAAATAAAACTATCCCGTACGTGCGGCAGTTCAAACGGCTCTTTCCGTCCGCGATCGTGTTCCTCAATTACCGCGGCCGGCCATTACCCCCCGGCGCAACCAAGGCATTCCTCTGGGACTCCCAGACAACACTGTACGGACGGTATTTTTTCTCAATGAGAATCGCCATAAAAATAAACAACTCGTGGGACCGCGTGATTGGATGGGGCAAACCGGAGTTCTTGCTTCTTGAGGTGAAGCGAACCAACTGGCGAGCCACAACTTATCGGGGGCGTGGGCAGGTCGGGTTCGGCACAAACCGCTGGAAGCGCCTGGTGCATCACCATGGCCGGTTTCGCGCTATCGGTATACATCTGGTAAAAAACCACCCCGTTCCTTTTTTTCGAACGATCAAAAACACCGAAGAAGGGTAGGGTGTACTTCCGCGGCCTGGCGACGCGCGCCGCGGCGCATGGCTCCAAAGCGCCGACTGTGGTGCGGGGGAAAAATTTTCAAAATTTCCGATTTTGATGGGAGAATGGCCGATCGGCTGGGGTGGTGCCGATGTGCGGCCGCCATAGGCCCAGCCTTCGCAGGGCCGTCCCCACGCGGCGCCTCCGGCTCCCGCGACAGCGAAAGCCCGCCGGCGACGGCGCGGTTTTGATAAATTTTCGGCGGCGGCTGGTCCGGCAGCCGCAGGCCCAGCTTCTCCAGCAACATCGCCTGCGTCTTGTCCGGCTGCGTGTACCGCCGCATCGCCAGATGCCGGCTATCGACCACCGGAACATGCACATCAATTAATTGAATCGTCGCAAGTTTTTCCAGCACCGCGCGCGGCGTTAAACCCGGCGCGTGGGTCCGCAGCAACATCTGAGACTCGGGCAGATAAAATTTACGCTCAGTGGCGTGCAGACTGGCCCGCCACGCGTGTAAAACCACCCGCCAGATGCTCCGGCCCCAAGCTTTCGGCCCTGATGGTCGGCGTGCGACGGCGCATGCCGCGATTTTTTGTTTGGCGCCGGCTTCGCGCGGCGGTAAGATTTGGAAAAATACCGAGGGTCGCGCATGGTGTGCCTCACCGAAAAAATTGACGACCATCCTTGCCGGCGCGGGCGCGCATTGGTCGGCGCGCGCCGCGCCGTCGGGCGGCAACGGACGGCGGCGAACGCTCCGTTCGCGCTCCACGGCAGCGGCATCGTTTCTAGCAACACAAATGGCAACGGCATCCCCACCGCATTGGCAACCCAGCTTGTCGGCCCCGGCTCATCGGGCTATTCGCCCGCCCTCCGCGGCTTTAGCGCCAGCGGATTCGACCTGCAGAATCGCACCTACATCCAGCAGACCTATTCTGTTGATCCAACAACCGGCAATGTCAGCGGCACCGCCCTGGTCACTTACACGTTTTTTGGCCCCCGCGGCAACACGATTGAAACCATTGAGCCATCCGGCCAGGTCACCAAAGATGTTTTTGATGGCGCTGGGCGCAACACATTCCAATACGTCACCGATGGCGGCGCGGTGAACAACGGCGGCGTGATCCGCATGGATTATGCTTCTGCCTCAAACGTGGCCAATGATGTTGTCCTCACGCAAACGCAGAACATCTTTGACGGCGATTCCAACACCATCGAAACCATCACCAGCCACCGCTTCAATACGGACTCCACCACCGCCACCGGCGCCCTGGGCACGCCCACCAGCGGCGTATTGGCCCGTGTAAGTTATGTGGCCGCATATTTTGATAACGCCGACCGGACCACCGCCAATGTGGATGTCGGGACCAACGGCGGACAGCCGTGGTCGCGCCCCGGCGTAATCCCCGCCGCCACCGCGTTGGTATTGGTCACACTCACCAATTACAACCCCGCCGGCTGGGTGAGCACCACCACCGACCCGCGCGGCATCGTGCAGAAGAACAACTATGACACCATGGGCCGCACCGTGCAGGTGATCGCGGCTTACAACCCCAATGTTAATAACGGCCTGCCGACAACGGACCAAAACCAAACCACCGATTACACTTTTGACGGCATCGGCGACCAAACGTCCATGACTGCCGTGGAACCCACCGGCACGCCCAATGAAACCACCAACTACATCTATGGCGTAAGCCCAGCCACCGGCAGCGCCATTACCAGCAATGGCATTTTGCAGCAAACCCAATATCCGCAAACGCAAGTCAACGGCGCCAATGTTAATAATGTCGTTAGCGATGCCGTGAACGCCTTGGGCGAAGTGATCCAAAAGACGGACCGCAACGGCACGGTGCATGACTACACGTTCGACAACTTAGGCCGGCAGATCAGCGACGTGACTGTCACCCTTGGCGCCGGCGTGGATGGCGCCGTGCGCAGAATCGATACCGCGTACAACGACGCCGGCCTGCCGTATTTGTTTACCAGCTTTGCCGACACCGCCGGGACGGTGATCGTGAACCAGGTGATGGACATTTACAACGGTCTGGGCCAGGTCACCCGCAGCTACCAAGCCGTCAACGGCGCTGTGGACACCAGCACCACGCCATTTGTACAATATGATTATTCTGATCCGTCCGTCGGCAGCAGGCTTATTGATATGGTCTACCCCAACGGCAGAACGATTGACTACAACTACGGCGACACCAACTTCAACGGCGTTGCGGTTCTGATGAGCAATCCCAATGCGCTTTTGGACAACGCGATCGGAAGGGTGGATGCGATTGTGGATGGCCCCAACTCCGGCGACCCCGGCCAAGTTCTTGAGCAGTACAGCTATCTTGGTTTATCAACCATTGTGCAGGCAGCCCATCCGCAAACGGGTATTAACTTAACTTATATTCGACAGCCGGGGCAGACCAACATCTTAAACGACGGCGGCGACATCTACACAGGCCTCGACCGCTTCGGACGCGTGATCGACCAAAACTGGTGGGTGGTAGCCACGGGAACCAGTACGGACCGTTTCCAATATGGATACGATCCCGCGTCGAACGTGCTGTACAAGAACAATCTTGTGAACCCCAACATGAGCGAGTTGTACCACGCCAACAGTTCCGCCCCGAATGACAATGGCGCCGCCTATGACCCGCTGAGCCGGGAAACCGCGTTCGCGCGCGGCATCCTGTCCGCCAGTGGAAACAACCCCGGCGCGGCCGCTCTCGACACGATCTCCGCCGCCACGCAGAGCCAAACGTGGAACATGGACGCCTTGGGCAATTGGAGTAGCTCCACCACGAACGGCACAGTCCAGACGCGGAATTTTAACAGCCAAAACCAAATCACCGGCATCAGCGGAACAACGGCAACGCCGACATATGACGCCAACGGGAACATGACCACCGACCAGAACGGCAACACGCTGACCTATGACGCGTGGAACAGGCTAGTCGCCGTGAAGAACGCCGGTGGCCAGGTCATTGCGGCCTACACCT
>JAJZCU010000076.1 GCA_021828935.1 Planctomycetota bacterium
CCTAAATTTTTCGCGCAGCAGTAGCGTTCTCCGAAGAGGTGGAACTTTTCCGCTGACCTGTATCAGTTCCCTGCGACACTGCCTTTCTATCGCTCCGCGGCGCCAAATTGATCGAAATAAAGCCTACCATGGTCGAATTTTAGGCGATTTACGGCGCCACTTGAGCAATTGCCACACGTTTCGCCCTGCCTACCCCACAGGCAGTGGAATTCCTTCGCGGAAAACGCCATAATACAGCGCTCGGCAGAACGTGTTACAAACGAGGGTCTATTGTGATCGTGATTCTCAAGCCCGGGGCGGACGAACGGCTCGTGCAGGATATTGTTACCCAAATTGAAGATACCGGCCTCAAAGCGCACCTTTCGCGCGGCGAGTTTCGCACCGTTATTGGCGTGGTTGGCGAAGAAGGCAAGGTTGACAAAGAACACCTGCTGTCCATTGCGGGCGTGGAACAGGTGCTGCCAATTATGAAGCCCTACAAACTGGCCAGCCGCGAATTTCACAAGGAAAATACCACGGTTCACATCCCGTGCCCCGGCGGCGGGACGGTGTCTGTGGGCGGCGGGCATTTGGCCGCTATTGCCGGCCCGTGCGCGTGCGAAGATGAAACCATGGTGCATACCATTGCACGGGAAATTAAGGCCGCCGGCGCGGCGATTCTACGCGGCGGGGCCTACAAGCCGCGCACCAGCCCGTACAGCTTTCAGGGGCATGGCGAAGAGGCCCTGAAATGGCTGCGCGATGCCGGCAACGAAAATCAGATGCCCATCATCACGGAAGTCATGGACACGCGCCATGTCCAAACCGTTGAACAATACACGGATATATTTCAGATCGGCGCCCGCAACATGCAGAATTTCAATCTGCTCTTTGAAGTTGGTCGCACGCGTAAGCCCGTGGTGCTGAAGCGCGGTATGGCGGCTTCCATTCAGGAATGGCTCATGAGCGCGGAATACATTTTAAGTCAGGGCAATCGGCAGGTTATACTCTGCGAACGCGGCATTAAAACCTTTGAAACCGCCCTGCGCTATACCTTGGATCTTTCCGCAGTACCAGTGGTTAAGAGCAACAGCCACCTGCCGGTAATTGTGGATCCCAGCCATGCCAGCGGCGTGCGCGAATTTGTGCCGGCCCTGGCCTACGCGGCGATTGCCGCCGGGGCGGATGGCATTATGGTGGAAGTCCATGATAATCCCAGCCAGGCCATGTGCGATGGTCCGCAGGCCCTGCTGCCTGAGACCTTCAAAACGATGATGCGCGATTTGCGCGCAATTGCCGGGGTTTTCGACCGCACGTTTTCCCGCGCCGTTTCCACGGCGCCAGCCGCGCCGGCCGTGGCCATGGGCGCCGGAGCGATTTAACTAAACGTTGTCAACACATTTTTAACGCACTATTGTTTAACAAAAGGACTTTTTCGCCATGCGCACCATGTTTGTCGCCGGTAACTGGAAAATGAACTTAAACCACGCCGATGGCACGCACCTGGCCACGCACCTGGCCCATCACCGGGCCTCCGCGGCCGCTTCTCATGTGGAAATCGCCGTGATCCCGCCGGTCATTTATCTGCAGGCTATTCATAAAGTCATCAACGGAACGCACCTGAAGCTTGGCGCCCAGAACTGCTGGTATGAAAAGCACGGGGCGTTCACCGGTGAAATCAGCGTGCAGATGCTCCGTGAATGCGGCGTGCAGTACGTGCTGGCGGGCCATAGTGAACGCCGGCATATTTGCAACGAACACGACGGTCTGATTAACAAAAAAGTGCAGGCCATCATCGCTGAGGATTTAACCGCGGTGCTGTGCGTGGGCGAAACCGGCGACCAGCGCAAGGCCTACAAAACCGTGGAAGTCGTGGGCGAACAACTTGCCAAAGGCCTGGCCCATGTCAATAAACGGGCGGTGGAACAAGACCAGTTGGTCATCGCCTATGAACCGGTATGGGCGATCGGCACAGGCGTGAACGCCAAACCCGAAGAGGCCCAGGAAGTGCATGTGTTTATCCGCCAGCAGCTTGCCAAGCTCTTTGGCAATGACGATGCGGCAAATGTGCGAATTGTGTACGGCGGATCGGTGAAGGCAAATAACGCCTATGAAATTTTACGTCAGCCGGACGTTGATGGCGCGCTGGTCGGCGGGGCCAGTCTGATTGCCGATGAATTTTTGGGCATCGTGGACGCCGCCGCCCGTGCCCGGCCATTGGCGCTATAACCCGGTTACGCCGTAGGCACCCGGGCGGCCATCCTGATGCAGGCATCGCCGTTCGGGCATTCGGCCGGCGCGGCTCACATGCTTCCGCGGCGAACATGCTTCGGTTCAACGTCCCGACTTGGCTGCCGCGCCGCGAAATCTAAGTTTCCAAAGAGGTTTTCATGACCGTTTTTTATCTTGTCCTGTTCCTGTTTATTGGCCTGCTGCTGATCGGAGTGATCCTGCTGCAGCGCGGGCGCGGCGGCGGCCTGGTGGGCGCCTTCGGCGGCGGCGGCGGGCAGTCGGCCTTCGGCACGAAAACCGGCGACGTGTTTACTACCGTCACGGTGATCACATTTGCGGTATTTCTGCTGATGGCTCTGGTGCTTGACTGGCGCCTGGAAGCCCCGTCCAAGGTTGCCGCCGCGACGCCACCAGCGGCCGTTTCCACCAAAACGCCTGGAGGACTGGGAACGTCCAAAAAGAAAAACGCGCTGCCCGGTGCTGCCCCGGCGCCGGTAAAAACCGGAAAACCTGGGCGTGGCATTGGCGCCGCCCCGACAACTGCCCCATCCGCCGCCCCGAAAGCCGCCCCAGCAAAGGGGCACGCAATCCGGCACGTAGCGGCTCCTGTCAATCCCACCACTGGGCTGCAAAACACTGGCCACGCCGCGCACGACCATTCCGGCGGGCTCTTACACGGGCATAAAAATTCCAGTGCGCACACCTCTGGCACTGCACGTCCGACTGCGGAAAACCACAAGGCGCTATCCAACAGCCCGACACAAAAGCCGGCGTTGGGCATCAAAAACCTAACCACGGTGCCCCCGCACCACCGCGCTCCCGCCGCGTCCACCGGTGGCTCGGCTGGCCAGTAGTTTTTTTACCCGGGCGGCCGCCCCACCGGCGCCGCCCCCACACACGCGGAGGTTGCATGATTGTCAGCATGACCGGATTTGGCGCAGCCGCCGGAGACCAGGCCGGTCTGGCCTGCGGGGTGGAAGTACGTTCGGTCAACAACCGTTACCTCAAAACGCTGGTGAGGCTGCCGGATGATTTCGCGGCGTTGGAGCCGGTCATTGAACGCCTCGTGCGCGAACACATCGCCCGCGGCTCAGTTACCGTCATTATTACCGTGAAGGCCTTGGACGTCAGTCACGCCATGCCAATCAACCAAGCCGTGCTGGATGCCCACCTGCGCCATTTGCGGCAACTGGCCGCGGCGTGTCAGGCCGACGGCGTGGCAACGACCATCGACTTGGCGCAACTGCTGATGCTGCCGGGGGTCTTTCAGGCGCCTACCACCAGCGATGAGACCACGGAAAAAGCCGGTCCATGGGTTGTTGATCTGGTGCGGCAGGCGCTGGCGCGCCACAAGACCATGCGCGAAGAGGAAGGCAAGTTACTGTGGGATGATCTGTCAACGCATCTGGCGGTGATGCGCCGCATGTTGGCCAGCGTGGCGGAACAGGCGCCCTTGGTGGCTCGGCAATACCATGAAAAACTGCGTAACCGGGTGCAGCAAATGGTCGCCGATGCCAAGCTTTCCCTGGCTGATTCAGACTTGCTGAAAGAAGTGGCGCTGTTCGCGGACCGTGCCGACATCAGCGAAGAATTGGCCCGGCTTTCAGGGCATTTAGCGCAATTTCAGACGGTTTCGCAGCAGGAATCGCAGGCCGGGCGCAAGCTGGATTTTATTGCTCAGGAAATGCTGCGCGAGGCCAATACGATTGCCAGCAAAGGCAACGACGCCCACATTGCCCGATGCACGGTCGAAATGAAAAGCGCGATCGACCGCGTAAAAGAACAGGTGCAGAATGTGGAGTAGTCGCGGCGCGTCATCGCCCCAGCTCGCCGGGGGCGGAACCGACGCTATCCACAGATTAACACAGATTACGACGGCGACGACAAAATTAACCGCGGATGACGCGGATGGACGCGGATACGATGACGACCGGAGGATGCGGCGGCCAAGACCAAGGTTATCCACAGATTACACAGACTGACACAGATTATGGCGACGACGACGAAATTAACCGCGGGTGACGCGGATGGACGCGGATACGATGACGACCGGAGGATGGAACACCGTAGAAGAATAGGGCTTATTTTTATTATTCGAGATCGCCGTTAGTCTGTGAAAATCTGCAGGCGCCCTTTGGGTGATCTGCGGATAACAAAATGCTTTTAACGTCGGTCGTTCCTTTTTTGTCGTCCGTCGTCGTTAATCTGTGAAAATCTGCGGGTGCCCTCTGGGCGATCTTTGGATACCTGTGTAACCGTCTATGGATAACTGTGTAACCGTAAAATCTTTTGACAACCGCGGGCGCCCGCTGGGCGATCTGTGGATAAGGGTCGCGGCCCCCGGAATTGTTTATGCATGAGACAACTGATTCAACCCCGAGCCCAACGCGCCGCGGGCGGCTCATTTTTATCTCCGGGCCCTCCGGCGCCGGGAAGTCCACTATTTGCCGCAGGCTGGCCGAACTGCTGCCCGCGGAGTTTGCCGTTTCCGCCACCACCCGTCCCGGCAAGCCGCAGGATGCCTGGGGCAAACGTTACCTGTTCGTCACCGAGGACAACTTTAAGCAACGCATGGAGGCCGGGGAATTTTTGGAATATGCCCTGGTCTTCGGCAACTGGTACGGCACGTTGCGCCAGCCGGTGGAGGAAAGCCTGGAACAGGGCCGTATCGTGCTTCTGGAAATTGACGTGCAGGGCGGCATTCAGGTTCATAAATTGTTCCCGGCGGCCCTGGGCGTGTTTATTCTGCCCCCGTCGCCCGAACAGTTGGAAAAACGCCTGCGCGACCGCGGCCGCGATGACGAACAAACCATGCTTCGCCGCGTGACTGAAGCCCAGCAGGAAGTGCGAGTCGCCCAGGAATGTGGCAGCTACAGCCTGATGGTCATTAACCAAACTTTGGAAAAAGCCGTCGAAGAAATTGCGAATCACATTCAACGGTATACAATACACAACGAAACTTTGCCCTTACCTTTTGGAGAACGTAGATGATCGAAGCACTCAAAAGCGATGAAATTGTGCATAAGCTCGGCGGCCGGTTCAAAGTGTGTGCCTTGATTCAACACCGTTGGGTGGAACTGATCCATGGCGCCCGCCCGCTGGTAGAACGTAACGGTCGCACCGATCTTGAAGTCATCATTGACGAAATCTTACAGGACAAAATCGGCATCGAGACCGAAGGCAGCACCATCACGCCGCCCGAATTGGCGTTGGGCCGGAAATAAGGATGTCCGTTTTGCGGCGGTGTATCCCGCGGCAGAAAGTGGTTTATGGCGAACCCGGCGGCCCAGGAAATCCTGATTTGCGTGTGCGGCGGCATCGCGGCTTATAAAGCCTGCGAAGTGGTCAGCGCATTGGCCAAGGCCAACTTGGCCGTCACTGTGGCCATGACGCCAGCCGCCACTAAGTTCGTCGGTGCGCTCACGTTCGAGGCACTTTCCGGCCGCCGCGTTTATACCGATCTCTGGACGTCCGCGGACCTGCATGACGTGCAGCACATCCGCTTGGCGCGCAGCTCGCATCTCATCTGCGTGGCCCCCGCCACTGCCAACATCATCGCAAGAATGGCCGCAGGCATTTCCGATGATCTGGTGTCCAGCCTGTTGCTTGCGGCCGACCCTAAGAAGGTCTTGCTGGCCCCCGCCATGAACGAAGGCATGTGGCAGCACCCGGCAACGGTACGCAACGTCAAGACCCTGAGCGACTGGGGCATTCAATTGATCGGCCCCGAAAGCGGCTGGCAGGCCTGCCGCACCATCGGCGCCGGCCGCATGAGCGAACCCGCGGCAATTGCCGAACGCATCGGCGCCATGTTGGGCCAGAGCTTGGATTAGGCGTGAGGCATGCCATGCACAACCCCCGGTATCGCGCCAGCTTTGGCGCTATGCCAAATCGCCTCCAAATAAATAATAAAACGGGGTCGCGCATCAGCGCCGAACGCGTAAGTGGCAGCCGCGCCTACGCCCCCCGCGGCGCGTTCTCCCGCACCGTTAACGCAGCTTCGCAGTCAGCGAGCCCGTGCCATGCGTCCTCGGCGCCGGGGTCAATGTTGATTGCCTCGCGGTAATGGCAAATCGCAGTCTGGTACGCAGCCACCGCGCGATAGCAATTGCCCAGACAGACATGGACCTCATCAATGTCCCCCCGCGCCCGCAGGCCATTTTCCAACGCAGACCGGGCCAGATCAGACTTGCCGCGCAGCAAATAAAATTCGCCCAGATGCAGCCACGGCTCCGTGCATTCGGGCTGCAGTTCTGTGGCTTTAAGGAACCAGGCATGCGCATCCGCGAGACGCCCCTTTTGGTGGTAGAGCTCCCCAATTGAAACGGCTGCCAACCCGTATCCGGGCTCAAGCAGGTCGGGCAGGGCCAGAAGAATCTGCTCTGCTTCATTGTATCGCCCGACGATCCTCAGTGCGTTGCCCAGCGCCTGCGCCGCACTCGCATCGGAAGGCTTGGCCTCCAGATACAACCTTAACAACTCGATCGTGTAGGAATGATGGCCACGTCGCCGAGCTCGGGCAACTCTTCTTTTAAACGTTGCGATGCCGGAACCTTTTTCTATTAACAATTTTTGCTTCCGGCGAATTGCTCCCGCCACGCCCGAGGCGGCCCGGCAATCTTCAACGCATTCCCGGGTCTCAGCATCTTCGGGGTCCATCTTCAGCGCTTCGCGATAGTGATACGCCGCGGCGCCGTGGTCTCCTTCCGCACGGTAACAATGGCCGAGGTTGACGTGGACCTCGTCGACGTCGCCCTCCGCCTGCAAGCCCCGTTTGAGCACCGCACGGGCCTGTTCATTCCGCCCGCACGTTAGGTAAAATCCACCCAGGTAAATCCACGGACCTGTAGTCTCGGGACGCAGCTCCGTCGCCTTAATAAACCACCGCCGCGCCTGCTCCAGTTCGCCCTTCTGGCGATATGTCTCCGCGAGCGCAGTGGTCAACCAAACGCGCCGCGGCTCCGACGGCCCGCACAGCGCGAGCAGCAGCCGTTCGGCCTCTTCAACCTGCCCCACTTTTCGCAGTACGTCGCCCAGCCTCCAAGAGCTGAATTTGTCATTGGGCATCTCAAGCAGACGAAGGCGCAGCAGTTCTATTTCCTGAGCGTACCGGCTCTGTTTATCCAATGCATGAATTTTTTCCCAAAATGCCGCCATGCGAGGAGCCGCCTGTTGATCTCGGCCACTGTGGCCGACGAGGTAAAAACTATTAAACGGGGCGACCCCTCGGTCGCCGCCGCGGCGCGCCAGCATTCTTACTCCCCCGCAGCAGACCAGCGGCCGACAGATTTTATGTCAATGGCAGTTTCCGTCAAAGGCCCCGAAGCGGCGGCGGCGTGGGCGGATGGCTGGGTCTGCTCGCAGAGGGGGCCGGAATGTGGCGATGCGACTTTTGGAAGCTGCGGCCTCTCGCCGAAGACATTTATCTTCCTCATCATTATTCTTGAAACTGTCAGAGTGGCCATCATTAAATGTGTAGGAGCCCACTGGCGCGCTTAGCCGAGAGGAATCGAAAGATGCGCCGCAGCGACATCGGCGGATCACGAACGACTACGTACCGCTGCACCGGCGACCCCTGCCATTTGTACGGCAGGACGCCGACGCGCCAAACGCGGCGCTTGCCGTGGAGGCGGCGCTGATGCTCGCACGGAACGAAGCGCCGGAGGCGAAGCTTAGACTTGCGGAATAAAGATGCCCGTCCTGCGGCCCTATAGCCAATTGCTGGAATTTCGACGCCATGTAAGCCAGCACAGCGGCGTTGGTGACCAGCGCCCGGCGCTCCCTCCCGTCCAGCCCAAGGCGAAAGATCGGGGATACCAGTCGGCCGCGAACAAAAAACCATTCCCAGGCCGTCGAGATGACGGGTTCGGACAGACGTTATTGTAAATACATAAAATATGAACGCCGGAAGAATTGATCCGGCAGCGACAATCGCCGCCCCGCAGCTTTTCATCATCG
>JAJZCU010000077.1 GCA_021828935.1 Planctomycetota bacterium
TTCCGCGGCGGGGCGCACCAAGCAGGGGTTGCGTCCGAAACACCCCCGTGCGGATGATGATCCAGATGCTGGCGGCGACCCACGCGGCAAACACAAAAAACTCGAGATCGGCTTGGTGAACGGGCGTCATGATCCTGCACGCAAAAATAAACTCCGCCGCCCTTATAGCGGCAAACAGGAGATTACAACACTGAACATTTTGCAACAAATCGTCGAAACAAAAAAGCAGGAAGTAGCCGAAGCCCGGCAACGGGCGCCATTGGCTGATTTGCAACAGCAGGCGGAGGCGGCGGAGGCCCCGCGGAATTTTTTTGCCGCGCTCACGCGCCAGCCCAGGGGTCTGGTTAACGTCATTGCGGAAGTGAAGCGTGCGTCCCCTTCGGCGGGGGTTATCAAAGAAGAGTTTGATCCCGTGGCCATTGCCGGCATGTATGAAGCGGCGGGGGCCGACGCCATTAGCGTGTTGACGGATGAATCGTATTTCCACGGCCGGCTTGAACATCTGCGGCAGGTGCGTGACGCGGTGCAACTGCCGGTACTGCGCAAGGATTTTATTATCGACGCCTATCAGGTATGGCAATCGCGGGCGGCGGGGGCGGACGCGATTTTGTTAATCGCGGAAATTTTGGAAGACGCGGATTTAATTGATTTGCAAATTTTGGCCACTGAACTCAAGATGACCACGCTCATTGAAGTGCATGAACTCGACAGCCTGCTGCGGGTACGGTCGCTGATTGGTTTTCCAATGCGCAGCTACAGCCTGCTGGGCATAAACAATCGCGATTTAACAACGTTTAAGGTGGACATCAACAACAGTCTGCGCATGGTGGAATTTGTGGAGGACAAACAGGTGCTGGTGGCCGAAAGCGGCATTAAGGAAAAGGCCGACGTGCAGCGGCTGGCGGCGGCGGGCGTTCGTTCGGTGCTGGTGGGGGAAGCGCTGATGCGCACGGGCGACGTGGGGCAGACCATGGCGAACTTGAAGGGCATCTTCCGGCAGGGGTAAGTCGATTTTCATGGGCCTTGGGAAAAGAGATTGATTGCTGGTTAATGGTAGGAACTGCATTGTCTGATCGCGGGCGATCTTTGGCGCATGCCGGCGCATTCATGGCCTTGCTGGCGCTGGCGGCCATGGTTTCAATTCCGCTGGATTCCCGCGCGTACTGCAGCGGATATATGCACACGTTACTGTTGGATGCGGGGCTGAACATCATGCTGGCCGTGAGCCTGAATCTTATTCTGGGCATTGCCGGGCAGTTTTCATTGGGTCATGCCGGCTTCTATGGAGTGGGCGCCTACGCCGCCATGCTGGTGGCGGGCCACGCCTTTGCGCCGCAAATTATTTTTTTGTGCGGGCGTCTGGGCCTGCCCGTGGCGGCGGCATTTGGCTGCGTGATGGTGTTAAGTTTAGTGGCGGCCGTGGCGGCGGGCATGTTGTTTGGCTGGATTGTAGGGCTGCCCACGTTGCGACTGCGGGGAGATTATCTGGCCATCGCCACCCTGGGCTTCGGCGAAATTTTTGCCATATTCATGCAAAATTGGCGCTATGTGGGCGGCGCCACCGGGCAGGATTTATTCACCGAACGCCAAAATTGGTTTGCCGCCCATCGGCACAGCGCGCTGGGCCGTGCGGTGGAATATTACAACATGCACTACTCGTTGAGCGTGTTCTGGGTTTTTGCCGGCGTGGCCCTGGTGATTATGCTGGTCCGCAATATTAAATATTCCACCACGGGTCGCGCCCTGCTGGCCATTCGGGAAGATATTGTGGCCAGTGAAGCCGTGGGGGTGCGAACCACCCGGCTGAAGGTTTTGGCCTTCGTGCTGGGCGCGGCCATGGCGGGCCTGGCCGGCGGCCTGCTGACGCAATTTGCCACGCTTGATCCCAACGGCTTTCGCTTCATGCGATCCGTGGAAATTGTGGCAATGGTCATTCTGGGCGGGCCGGGGAGCATCAGCGGCAGCGTGCTGGCGGCCATCGGCCTGACGCTGTTTCCGGAATATCTTCGCAGCAGCCGCATGTTGCAGCATTTTGGCGCCGCGCACGGCCTGGAGATACAAAAATTTCGGATGGTCATCTATGCCCTGGCCATCATTTTGTGCATGCTGTTTCGGCCACAGGGGCTTTTTGGTCAATATGAAATTACCGACGTGTGGCGGTGGTTGAAGCGGAAGGTTGGCTTTGGAAAAGTTTCAACGATTGACGCGGCGGACGCGGCGCCTCCGGCTGCGGTGACGGAAAGTGCGCCCAGCGGGGCAGCGGCCACGCCCTTGGTGGCGCCCACTGAAATTAGCGGGCATGAACTGGAAGTCGCAGCGGCGGAGGTCTCTGGCGATGAATTTGTCGCCGCCCGGCCGGGCGGCGGCAACCGGCTTCTGGACGCGCGGGGACTGGGCATGTCTTTTGGCGGACTGCGCGCAGTGGATAATTTTAGTCTGACGGTGGATGCCGGCGAATTGCTGGGGCTTATTGGCCCCAACGGCGCGGGTAAAACCACGGTGTTCAACATGCTTTCGGGCGTGTACACCCCGACGGACGGCCAGATTTTACTGCAGAAGAATTCGGTGAACGGCTGGAAGCCCAGCCGGCTTTCGCACGCGGGGCTGGCCCGCACGTTTCAAAACATCCGGTTATTTGCCAAATTATCTGTGCTGGACAACGTGCGCATCGCCCAGCACGCCCAGCACAAGCAGGGTCTGGGCGCTGCCCTTCTGCGCACGCCCGCCTTTTTCCGTGAGGAGGCGGCCACCCGCCAGGTGGCGCTGGAACTGCTGGAACTGTTCAACCTGCGGCAAGTGGCCCTCGCCCCGGCGGGGGGATTAAGCTACGGCGACCAGCGCCGCCTGGAAATTGCCCGTGCCCTGGCCACGCGCCCCCGGCTGCTGCTGCTTGACGAGCCGGCCGCGGGCATGAACCCCACCGAAAAGCGGCAACTCATGGACCTTATTCACCGCATCCGCCAGCGGTTCAATCTGGCTATTTTATTAATAGAGCACGACATGACCGTGGTGATGGGCATCTGCCAGCGCATTTTGGTGCTGGATTACGGCAAAACCATCGCCGCCGGGGCCCCGGCCGAAATTCGCACCCATCCCGCAGTGATCGAGGCCTATCTGGGCCGGCCAACGGCGAAGTGAACGCCGGGGCAATGCCAGACGGTCGTCCGCGATGCGCCGAGCGCAGCAAACCACCGGACCCGCAGGATCGCCATATTGGGAATTGCGCATGGGGCGTTGGCCGCTACGCAAAGAAACGGAATTCAACTACATGCCGGTATTCCTTGCCGGGCTGTAAAATGCTATTGGGAAAATTGGGGTGATTCACCGAATCCGGGTAGTGCTGCGGTTCCAGGCATAGGCCGCCGTATTTTTCATAAGCGCCGCCGATGCCGACGTTTGAGCCATCCAGAAAGTTGCCGGAATAAAACTGCACGCCTGGCTGGCTGCTCCAGACTTCCATGCGGCGGCCTGTGGTGGGTTCGGACACGCGGGCGGTCAGGGCCAGATTGGCTGAGGGGCGTTCCAACACGAAATTAAAGTCATATCCGGATGGAGTTTGTTTAATACGCTCCCCGATGGCGGTGGGGGCACGGAAATCCAGCGGCGTGCCGGCGACGGGCACAATCTGCCCCGTGGGAATAAGTTTATCATTCACCGGCGTGTAGCTTTCGGCGGCGATTTCGATCGTGTGGTTCAGCACATTGCCCCTGCCGGCGCCGGCCAGGTTAAAGTAGCTGTGGTTGGTTAAATTAATAGGCGTGGGCGCGGTGGTGGTGGCGTCGTATTCAATGCGCAGCGCGTGCTGCTGCGTTAATGTACAGCGCACACGGGCGTGGACTTCGCCGGGAAAGCCTTCCTGCATGTCCGGGCTGACATAAGTAAATTCAACTGCCGCCGGGGAATCGCTGACCACGCGGGCCTGCCAAAGATGTTTGTCAAAACCGACCTTGCCGCCGTGCAACGTGTTGCCATTGTTGTTTTTGCTGAGCGTGTAGGTGCGGCCATTTAACGAGAACTGGCCGTTGGCGATGCGATTGGCCACGCGGCCAATCATGGCGCCAAAGTAAGGCTCGGACGCCAGATAAGGCGGCAGGGAATCAAAACCCAGCACCACGGATTTTTTATCACCGGCGCGGTCGGGCACATGCAGTTCGGAAAGGCGGGCGCCATAAGTAATGAACCGCGCCTCAATGCCGCCGGCGGCGGTGAGGGTCAAGCGTTCAACGGCGCGGCCATCGTGGGTTTTGCCGAAAGGTTCCTGTTGCACGGGCATGGGCGACTCCAATATTTAGTTTGTTAATATTAAGTTTTCGGTTACAGCGCCCCGGCCTGGCGCAGCATGCCGCCGTCAATGAAGAACGTTGATCCGGTGACGTAAGCTGCTTCGTCCGAGGCCAGGTAGGCGGCCAGGCCCGCAACTTCTTCGGGCTTGCCCCAGCGGCCCAGGGGAATTTCGGCCATGAGGGCTTTTTCCATTTCCGGGTTGGCCTCAACATCGGCGTCAATGGGCGTGAAGATGGCGCCCGGGCCAATGTTATTTACCGTGATTTGATGGGGGGCCAGCTCCACGGCAATGGTGCGGGTGAGCATGCGAATGGCGCCCTTGCTGGCGCAATAGGCCGAATTGGTGGGCATGGGCAGGTCTTCATGGATGGAAGAGATGTTAATAATCCGTCCGCCGGTTCCGTTTTTGGCCTGCGTTTGTTTAATAAACTGCCGCGCCGCCGCCTGGGCCACCAAAAACGGACCGAAGACGTTCACTGCGAAAATTTTCTGCACTTGCGCCAGCGGAAAATCAACGAACGGGTGCTTGGTTTCAATGCCCGCGTTGTTTACGGCGATGTCCAGCCGGCCGAACGTGCTGACGGTTTGCGTGATTAGATTATTGACAAGATCTGGATTGGAAACATCGGCCTCCACGGCAATGGCCCTGCCGCCGACGGCCTTGATTTTGGCCAGCGTTTCATCCGCCGCGCCGGGGCGGCCGACAAAATCCACCACGACGGCCGCGCCTTCCTGCGCGAGACGGATGGCAATGGCCTGGCCGATGCCAGTGGCCGACCCGGTGACGATGGCAACTTTGTTTGATAAACGCATGGCGATGTTCCTTTCCAAAACTGCTGTGATCAAGTAACGCCGGCGTTGTTGTGCCCGGCATTATTATGCGACCGATGATTCTAGGGCAATGGGGCGGTAAGTGCGAGCGCGGGCGTCACCGGGGCGGCCATCCTGGATGCCAATGTCTCCGCGTGCAATGGGCTGTCGCCGCGCCGCCCGGGGAACCTCCCGATGCACAGAGCCAAGGCCTCCACGCGCTGGCCGCATCATTGTGTCTGTCAAAATCCCTGATCCTGCGAGAGGTCGCTGATTTTTTGTACTGGCAGCATCACCGTGTCGAAGTGGTGGGCTTTTCCGGCGCGCCATGATTTCGCGATGCGCGCCGTGCGGCCGACCACATGCACGGAATTGGTGCGCTGGCCCTTAACAAACTTTGGTCCCGGATTGGTAGTGTAGATATTGTCGCCATTATCGCCACAGAATGGGTTCTCGTGCCAGGTGACATGGTCGTCGCCAAAGCCAACATTTTCCCCTTTGCCGCGGTGGTTGCCGGTGTTCCAAACATTGGGCATAACGTAGCCGCTGAGCTTTTTTTCATATGGTAATCCGGGATTGCGGTAATGGCTGTTGGCGTGGCTGACGCCGGGCTGGGAGATGGCGGGCGCCATATCGGCCATCAGCGGCACGTCCGACCCCGCGGCGCCGTTGCCCGTCCACCAAGGCGCGGTTTTTTCGTGATACCATGGGCAGGCAATGGAGTAGCTTTCCGCAAAGCCTCGCCGCGGGCGGCCGCGGGGGCTTTCACCAAAATTATCAAAATACTTTGGATAAACGCCCGTTTCATACAATGCCGCCGGGCGTTTGGTGTAGGGATCGTTTGGGCAGATGAAATTTTTCGGCGTAAGTTGTTGGTTCATTACCAGCAGCCACAGGCAGGCGGTGGGGCTGCCGCGCTGGGCCGCTTTCTTGCCAAAGTAGTGCCGCACCAGCGGGGTGATGGCGGGCAGCCGCTTGATCATGTGCGGATCGGGGGCGTTTGCAAAGTTATTGGCATGAGGCGGCGGCCGCACGATGGGAAACGTGTTGTTATTCTGGGCGTACATGGTACACGCCAGAATTGTTTGCCTGATGTTTTCCGAGCAGGGCGAACGCATCCCATCCACGCCGCTGTCCTGGTGAAACAAGGCGGTGATCAACAATGTGCCGGCAATCAGGGCCACCAGCGCTGTGGCAATGACATCCACACGTTTAATTCGCCGGGCCGGGTCCATCATCCATCGCCGCGCTTAAATGCCAAAAAGTACGTTTTGTGACGGCGCAATGAAATGCAAAAAATCTTTCACTTGCGCAGCGGGAACGTCCAACTCAATGTGGATTTGCTTAGGCGACCTATTGGCGGAAACCAGCACCGGCGCCGGCGGGGCGCCCACGGCCAGGCCGTTGCTTGGCGCGGCGGCGCCAGAGCCGGCGGCCCAGCGGTCCATCGCCAAATAGGCCACCAACCACGCATGTGACAGCGGTTTTTCGCCGGCGGCATAAATTTTTAACCGCCGGTCTAATGCGTCGCTGCCGGCGCGGATTCTTTTTACGATCGGGCCCAATTGTGCAGGCGTGCGGTGCATGACCAACAGCATCTGATGCTTCACCACTGCGCTGTAGTTCGTATTCGGGGCGCCGCTTGTGCCAGCGTTTGAAGTCGGCCCGGTGGGCCGAGTCTGGCCGGCGCGGCGGAACCCCGTAAATGCGGCGCCACCGGCTCTAACTTTTTCGGGCAGTTGCCGGTATTGATGGCCAATGGGCAGATTCGCCAATTGGCGCGGATGCGGACTTGCGGCGATCACGATGCCGTAGTTCGCGCCGCCGCCCGCGGACGAATCGGCCACCACCGCGCGCTGATTTCCTAACAGGGCAAGACGGGCCATGAGCTTTTTGAACGTCACGGATTCAAACTTCGCCCCGGCCCATGGTTTGTGTCGTTTCAGCAGAGCGGCGTTCACGGCGGAAACTTCTCGCGCGGCAACGGCGCCGTTCATGGTAAAGGCGCCGGCGCCAAGGTACTGGGCCACCGGCAGGCCGGCCAGCGGCCTGTTATTTAATGGTTTTGAACCGGCGGCCACGCGGGCCAACGCCGAACCGTGCTTGACCAACATGCGTATCTGCAACTGCAGGCCGCTGTGCGCCGCGTTCATCGTAATTACGGCTTGCGGAATGCCGGACAGGCCTTTACGAACCAGGGCCAAAATCAGGCGAAACCGGGCTTTGTTTGAGTAATGCGGCGTGGGCTTTTTCTTCGCCTTCGCCTTGACGGCCGCGCCATTGCCCGCCTGCATCTGGGCCATCTGCGCCTGCATTTGTATCTGCATCTGGCGCGCTTGCTTCCGTCCAAAAACGATGTCCTTCACCAGCGGGCTGCCAATGGCCGAGCCGCGCATAAACAAAAACGCGGCCTTCTGCACGCAGTGCGTTTGCAGGGCCGGCGCCATGGCCACAGCCAGCGACGTTTTCATGTCAAGAAACGATTTTGCCACTTTGGCGCTGAGGCACAACGCCACAAAGTGCCCTGTCTTCACCGCAAAAATGCTCACGGGCGCCCCGCGCGGATGCACGGTGATAATGCCGCCCTGTGGCTTTCCCGGATGAAGCGGCGCCAAAAAAGCGTCGGCGTTGGTGACCGGAACCACCAGCGCCGCCGGCGGGCCCTGCATGGCCTGCATCTGCTGAACCATGGGGAACTGCGGCATCACCACGGCCGCCGATCCAGAATAATTAATGCCTTTAACGGAACCCATCTGCTTAAACATCACGCTGGGCGGCTGCGCCACCCAATCGGGCGAAACCTTTCTGGCCAGGGAATTAAAAATATCGCCGGCCTGCGTTATGTTCCGCACAACAAACGCCAATGCGCTGTTTCCGTTAATAACTTTGGTAACGGCAGGCAGTGCGCTTGAACTGGTTGCCGCGAAGGCGGGCGCCACCGTAGCCAGGGCCGCAAAGGCCGCCAGACATGCCGCTGTGGAACGTTTCATTGATGAACTCCAAAAAAACCGATCCGCTACCGCTGTAGTTGCTACCGCCGCCGATAGAACTGTTTTAGATGTGGG
>JAJZCU010000078.1:0-2096 GCA_021828935.1 Planctomycetota bacterium
CGCTGCGCCGGCAAGTTGATGATGGGGAAATTTTCGCCAACCACTGCCGCATGGCCCCCGGCGGCGCACGGGTCCGGCGACCTTTCTTTCTCCTACCGCCGCGCCAACGCCTCGGCCACGGCCATCATTCGCATCAGGACCGGTTCGCATGCCGGGTCAATTGTCAACGTTTGTTGCAGCCATGCAATTTCCTGCCAAGCCCCCGGCGCGGGCCGGTGGCGCGACTGCCACTTCAGGGCCAGGGCCTCCCAGGCTAACAATAAACTTTCGCCCGCCATGGCGTGCAGTCCTTTGGAGGCCGCGTCGCGGCCGCCGGAATGCCACCCGGGCACGGGCAATGGCAACGCTGCGCCGTGGCGCCCATGCGCGGCCTCTGGCGGCGCTGCTTCCACCGCGTGGGCCACCGCGGTCAGCGTGACTTCGATACCCGCCCCGCGGGCGCCATCGGCCAAGCTGCAAAGCCGCAGACCGGTTCCCCGCCCGCGCAATGCCAGTGCTTCCAACGCCGCCCCGCTGCGCCGCGCGCTATGGGCAATCCGCGCCGCAACGGACCAATCGGCGCCGGGCGCAAAAATCCATGTGCCCCCCGCACTTGCCAAAAATTGTTCCAAGACCTTCCGCTGCGCCGGCCCGGGGGGCGGAGCCATCACAATTAACCCTTCGCACGCGGCATGGCGCACCTGCCGCCTGGCCTCCAGCAGCGGCAACACGATTCGAGCCAATGCCGCGGCGTTACGCCGACGAGCGGCCCAGCGCTGGGCCTGCGAAAGATACCCAATGGCCGCCATGTATCGCCCCGCCGCCAGCGCCTCCTGGCCCGCCCGCCATTGCCGTTCGATGGCCGATAAATTGACGAATTTTGCCATGCTGCTCCGCTTCGTTTACTTTTCATCGTGGCATAACCATTCCGCCGCCCGTTGGGGCGAAACCAACAATAAAACGTGTGCGATTACGCCGTGGCGGGTATCATAACCGTTGTTTTGCCGGCCGTCGCAACGTTGCGTGCCGCACCTGAGAGGAACCGTTTGGACGATCGTTTGTCACGCCGCCGGGAACGCCGGGTCATCCGCCGCCGCCGCACGCGCCGCTCCGTGGCCGTGTTGCCCACGCTGTTTACCCTGGGCAATTTATTGTGCGGATTCGCCTCGTTGCATTATGCCGCCAATGGCAACGTCCCGGAAAACGTCTCTTCCCTGCCGGTGAACGCCTACGCCATTGCGGGCTACCTGATTTTCGGCGCCATGCTTTTTGACATGCTTGACGGCCGTATGGCGCGGTTGGCCCGCTCCACCAGCGACTTCGGCGGTGAATTGGATTCGCTGGCGGATGTGGTCAGCTTTGGCGCCGCTCCGGCATTTTTGACGCTGCAACTTATTTCTTCACTATTATTTAAAGGCGGCGCTCCGGGCCAGGATTTGTTGGGACCACTGGCCACGACGCTGGTGGGTCGCCTGTTTTGGATCATCGGCGCGGTCTATGTTTCATGCACCGCCCTGCGCCTGGCCCGCTTCAACATTCACAACCGCCACGTTGAAGATTCGCACATGGTTTTCCGCGGCCTGCCCAGCCCCGGCGCCGCTGGCGTGGTGGCGTCCAGCGTTATCTTTTTTGAAACCATTCAACCATCCACAGCTCACGTGTTGCCGTTCAATGTGCCGGCCATGATCACGCATGCCATCATTTTCATCTTCCCGTACGCCATGCCGGCAATCTTATTAATCATGGGCGTTCTGATGGTCAGCCGGGTGGTCTATCCGCATTTGATAAACCAATATTTACGCGGCCGCAAATCATTTACGTACGTGGCGCGGCTGGCCGTTCTGCTGATTCTGCTTTTGGCCGAACCGCAGATCACTTCCCTGTTGGTCATTTACGTCTATGCGTTCGCCGCGCCGGCGTCTTCCGCGTGGCGCAAATTGCTAAAAAAACCGCCGCCGGCGCATGTGCTGGCGGCCACGGCGCCGCGCCCGCCCGGCCCCCAAACGCTGTCGGCGGCGCCGGATGTGAGCGTGCCGACGGAGGGCGGCGCCGCCGGGGCGACCGACGCGACGGGCCGCCTCACGCCATAATCATCTCTGGAATATTATTAACAAAAC
>JAJZCU010000078.1:2106-8134 GCA_021828935.1 Planctomycetota bacterium
CACCACGCCAGCGGCGCCGGGGCTGGGGGTCGCGGAGGTCAATGAGACGGAGGGGAGCAACGCGAAAACGGGGTACGTTGCGCTGAAGATTCCGCTGTGGATCCCAGGCGGGCTCAAGGCTCGTTACCGTTCCTCTAAACCGCCTGCCCCCGCCCGTCCCCGGTCGTGCTCAGCGTGCTCTGCGCCTCAGCGGTTTTTCTACTTCGCCTGTGGGGCGCCATGCTGCCGGGACAAAAAGTTGTCACATGGAACCGCGGTATTTGCAGCCATACGACGATCATTGAGCTGCGCCCTTCCGGACCCGCGCCCGCCGAGCCGCGCGTTCCCGGAATAGGAATGCTAACAATTCGTCCGCATCGTCATTCACCGGCCACAGCCTGCTGATTTCATCAAGGTCCCACACGGCCGTGACCCCCTGTTGTTTTGCCAACGCCTCCAAGGAAATGGATTCGCCCGGCGCGCCGCCATCGGGCGAATCCGGAAGTTGCGATTCTAAATCTGGCATATCCACAAACTTAACCTCGACCATGCATTCACCCCCGGCCTCCGTCATGATCCGGCCCGCCACGGCGGGCGGCGCCCATCCAAGCGACCGTTATCGACTTAGAACGGGGGGTTCACCGGTCCAACTCATCCACCTTAACATGAAACGCTTTGGCCAGGGCTTGCCTCGTCTTGAGCTGCGGTTTCACGCGCTGCTTTTCGATGGCCTGCACTGTGGTGGGACTTAACCCGGCCGCTTTGGCCACGGCGCGGATGGTATGCAGCTTGCCGGCGCGCTTCAGGCGATCGTAATTAAGGAAAAATTTTTCAGCGTCACGATCCCGCGCAGCGGCGGCCGCCTCCGCCGCCGGCGACGAAACATCGCGTTCCCAGTCTTCCAAATCCGGCGCTTTTCCAACCGCCGCCTTCAGCGCGAAAATTTCCGAGATTGCCTGCCGGGCGTATTCCTGCTCACCGACATCCCCCGAATTTTGCGCGGCGTCGAGGGCGTGCAAATGGCAGATGAGGTCATTGCGCGAATGGGGATCCAACGCCCAAACGGCCGCACCGGCCGACAGCGCGTGCGCGTTAGCAGCGTGCTTTTTCTGGCGCTTGTTTTTTTTCGTCATCGCACTCATATTTCACTTCCATCTTGTATTTGGCCCTTTAAATGACGCAACCGTCGCGCCACACGAGCCTTAACGCTTTCGTCAAGGCGCTGCGTCTTCTTCCAATAGGCATGCAAAATCCAGATCGTTTTGGAATTACCATCAGCCCAGAAGAATATTCGCAGGTTTTTGTTATGGCTTAGCGGCGCGCCCGTAAGACGCAATTCGTAAAAAGTATCTCCTGCATGGTGAACCTTTGAAAAATCCAAGTCCGCGCCCAGCCGCCCCTGCTTTGCTGGCGATAGCGGCCAATGCCGCAAGAGCCGAAGCTGCGTGAGCACCCATGCGCGCTCTTCTACATTGTCAAAAACGCCTCTTTGTACACGCGATTCGTATTGGGCTTCCGGGGTCGGACGCACGCGGAAATCACTCGCTTCTGGGTCGGGGGCATCAGCCATACGTTGCATACTCCACGGATGCTCATCGGCTGTATTGTAACAGTTTGTTACAGTTTTTCAACCGCCAATTTTTCGCTTTTTCACTATCCCGACGCGCCCCGATGGGCCGCTCGCCGCAGCTTCCCCTCCGATGAGCCAAGCCACTTCGCATTTCGCCCTTTTGCGGGAAAACCGTTGCCCTTCGCCCATCAAGCCGCTACAACCATTATGGCAGCAGAACATCATAAGGAATCACCCATGCCTGAACTACCGGAAAAACCCGCCTACTTTAGCAAGAAACTGTGTGAACTCACCCGCCGCATGCGCGACGCCGTACTCAAGGCCCGCCTGCTTAAAAGCCAGTTCTCCAACGTATCACGCCACACCGCCGCGGACACCATCTATGAACTGGACACGCACGTGGAACCGGTATTGGAAGAATTCTGCCGCGACTGGTCCCGTGAATATCCACTGATTTTGGTGGCGGAAGGCATCGAAGGGCCCGGCGGAGTCGAGGGCCGCGCGGCATTTCCCAATGCGGCGGCCGAAAAAGACGCGGCGTTTATTGTGATTGTTGATCCCATTGATGGCACACGCGGGCTTATGTACGACAAGCGCTCCGCCTGGTCTCTGGCCGGCGTGGCCATGAACCGTGGCGCCGCCACGCGACTCTCCGACATCTTTGCCGCCGCCCAGGCCGAAGTACCCACCAGCAAACAGAGCGTTTCGGACGTGCTTTGGGCCCACAAGGGCGGGGGCGCTTTTGCCTGGCGCGATGACCTGCCCACCGGAAAATCCGAGCCCTTTTCCTTGCGCCCCAGCGCCGCGAAAGACCTGGCCCACGGGTTTGCCAGTGTGGCCAGCTTTTTCCCGGGCACCAAGAAACATGCCGCCAAGCTTATGGAAAAAATAGTCACGTCCACCCTGGGCCCGCTTGACGTCACGCGCCCCATGGTGTTTGACGACCAATACATCTGCACCGGTGGCCAGTTTTATGAATTAATGATCGGACATGACCGCTTCATCGCCGACCTGCGCCCCGCTTTTTACCGCATGGCCGGCCACCCCACGGGCCTGTGCGTACATCCCTATGACCTGGCCACCATGCTGATCGCCCAGGAAGCCGGCGTGCGCATCACGGACGAAAAAGGCGAAGCCGTCGACGGCCCGCTGGACGTGGAAACCCCGCTATCATGGATGGGCTTCGCCAACGCCGCACTGCAGCGCGCCATCACACCAATTGTAAAAGAATTTTTGGCAAGCGGAAGGTAGCCGTCAATCAGACCGTCGTCAGACGGTGGCGCCCACGGAGTCTGTTGTGCCGGCTGCCGCAAGGGCCGCCCTCGACTGGCTTTCCGGCCCTTCCACCAGCAGCCGCCGGGTCCAGATGGCCGCCAGCACCGCCAGACAAAACAACGCCGCCCCGTTCACCTGGTGTATGGTCGTCACGAAAGCCTCCAGCAGCGTCGGATGTACGGGCGGCTTGGGGCCGTGCAGAATCATCAGGGCACTGATACCCAGCACGATTTGCAGTACCACATCCACCAACAGCGCCGTTCCCAAATAACGCAGAATCGGCTGGTCGGCATTTAACCCCCAGGTCCGCGTGCCCACGATCATTACCACTAACAAAATAATCCCGGCCATCACAATGTGTTCCACCATCGCCGCTCCTAAGTGTCGTAATAGCGCGCCCAGCACCAACTGCACCACCAGCAGCAGCACCAGCACCGTGGTAAGAATTCGATCATTCTTCGCCCACGGCTTGGTTGATGGTCGCCGCCCTGCCCGCCACGCCTTGGAACAGAACGCGCACAACGCCACCGCCGTGGCCAGGTAAATCTGCGCGAAGACGCCGTGAATAATTGCAATGGTTTCGCTGGGGTCCATGTGTGAACGTTTCTGGCTGAGCGTTAAATGGCCCGTGACCCGCAGGCCCCCAAGCAAGCCCTGCAGGCATACCATAATAAACGCCACCCAGCCCAATACTTTCACCCACCTTCGGCGATCGGCAAAGGTCAGATAAATAGCCAACGCCCCGCTGGCCAGACCCACCAATGAACCCATCAGCCGGTGCGAATGTTCAAAAAACACCCCACCGGTCATGTGCGATAGCGGAAACATCCACATGTTCCAGTGAAATGAGTTCGGCCAGTCCGGCACCGCCAACCCCGCGTTCATGCCCACGACCATGCCCCCGGCAAATATTAGCAAAACCGTGGCGGCCACCGTCACTTTGGTCAGCGCCGCTTCCCCGTCCATGGCGCGCCCGCGCTTGGGGAAGCGGCTGCCGATAAATGCCCCGATAAATTCCAGAACGCCACAGCCCAGCACGAAGGCCGGCGCCCACACCACGGCATACGCAATGATGCGTTGGTCGGAAGTCAGGTGCTTGCCCAGCGTGAACAGCAACAACAGATTGGTAGTACCTGTGACAAAGCCGGAGTACAACCCGCCCCACACGCCGCGTCGCATGCGCGAACCGGCGACAAACCCGCCGATCAGCAGCGACAACACCATCAATACCATGATCACCGGTGAAGGAATTTTATCGCCGGGCATTCGTCCGGCGTACCCCAGGGCCCACATTGCAATGGTGGTGCCCAGGCCTACGGCCAGAATATCCCCAATGTTGTAACGCGTTGGCCGCTGGGGCACGGCAATTTGTGTTTCCATATGGGCGTCTCGGGCGGCGGCGGCATTGGCAGTGGAATCGATCATTTGCTCGTGTCCTAGGATTATTGGAATCTTCTGCTATCATTTATAGGGCTTGTACTTGCGGCAGTGCAAGGCAAGCGCTTACTCTACGTACCTTTGCGGCCGTTGTTCCAGCGAATCAGGAAAGACCATTCATGACATCTGTCCCTGTACGGGCCCGGGCCTCTGAACCACCCATTGAAACCGGCTCACGCGTGGGCCGCATGTGGCGGGCTTATTCCGAACTGACAAAACTGCGCCTTACCGCCATGGTGGTCGTCACCGCGGCGGTGGGGTATCTGCTGGGTTCCCATGGCGCCGTGGACTGGCGGGTGCTGCTGTGCGCCATGCTCGGAACATTTCTTGCCGGCGCCAGCGCCAGTGCCTTCAACCAAAGCATTGAAACCAAACTTGACGCCCGCATGGACCGCACGCGCGACCGTCCCCTGCCCGCCGGCCGCCTGACCACCATTCATGCCACATGGTTTGCAGTAGCCAGCGGCGTGGTCGGCATTGTTTTGCTGGCCACGCAAGTGAACCTGCTTACGGCCGGTCTGGGTTTGTTTAATATCATTGTATACGTGCTGATCTACACCCCGCTGAAAACCAAAAGCTCGCTGAACACCGTGGTGGGCGCCGTATGCGGGGCCGTTCCGCCCATGATGGGCTTTGCCGCCGCCACCGATCATCTGGGCGTGGGCGCGTGGCTACTGGGCGCTTTATTGTTTATATGGCAAATCCCGCATTTTCTGGCCCTGGCTTGGATGTACCGCGACGATTACGCCCGCGGCGGCTTCCGCATGTTGCCCGTGACTGATCGCGAAGGCCGCCTGACCTGCACCATGATCGTGCTGTATAGTTTGGCGTTAATACCCTCCGGCCTGGCCCTGTACGTATACGGAATATCCGGCCCCACCTATGGGCTGGGCTCGCTGCTACTGGGCGCGGTGATGGTGGGTCTGGCGCTGCAGATGGCCCGCAGCAAAACCCGCGTGGCCGCCCGCCGCCTCTTCCTGGCCAGCGTCATCTACCTGCCGCTGTTATTGCTGCTGATGGTGGCCGATATGCCCAGCGGCGTACGCAGCAACGGGGTGGCCGTGCGACCAGCTGGAACGCATATCGAAAAGGCCTTATTCCAATAACCGGATTTTGGCTGCCCGGTACGCTGCCCGGCACGCGGCCTGTTACGCGCCCTGGTACATTGACCCAAACCCGCCGAACCAAGGACAAAACGGCTCATGCCCGAAACCGCCCTGTCGCCTGCCCGCCGCCCGGCTGCCGATGCGCCCATTACCACCAACGCTGCTGACGCCCCAGCCGGGCCCGGGGCCGTTGAAAGCGCGCGCCACGGAGCCTTTGAGCACCGCCATATCGGCCCCGACGCTGCTGAAACGGCGGCCATGCTGGCCACGCTGGGCTATGGCACGTTGGAAGAAATGCTCAACGCCGCCGTGCCCGCCGACATTCGCCTGCGCCGGCCGCTGCATTTGCCCCCCGCCGCCACCGAACACGAAGCTTTGGAACTGCTGCGGACAATTGTCGCCAAAAATCACGTTTCTAGATCATTGATAGGAATGGGATATCACGCCTGCATCACCGCGCCGGTGATTCAACGCAATATCCTGGAAAACCCCGGCTGGTATACCCAGTACACCCCCTATCAGGCGGAAATAGCCCAGGGCCGCCTGGAGGCACTGTTAAATTTTCAGACCATGGTGGCGGATCTAACCGGGCTGCCGCTGGCCACGGCTTCGCTTTTGGATGAAGCCACGGCCGCCGCGGAGGCCATGGGCGGAGGGTATT
>JAJZCU010000079.1 GCA_021828935.1 Planctomycetota bacterium
ATACGCTGACCCCGCCGCATCTTTGGTCCACACCACGCGGCCGAATTGATCAAACACATTCGTAAAACTGTTGGCCACGCCGGAGCCGTTTTCGACCGTGGGAATCGCCGGCAGCGTGGTGGTGTCGCTGGCCGGAAGGTTGGTCACGCCATTGGCGTTGCTTTGCCATGTGTAGTTATCGGTGGTTGTTTCCGGGGTTGAGCCGCCATTGTTGGCGCTCTGAAAGGCCGTCGGGGTGGCCTCCGGGTAAATGGTAATGCCGCCGTTGCCGCTGGCGCTGGTCTGGGCGAAGTACGAATAACTGGTCTGCTCAATGGGCGTACCACCCGAGCCCTGCTGAACATAGGTGGCGGCGGTATAATTTAATACGCTTCCGGCGACGCCGGCCGTGGCCGTGGTGCTGGCGGCGTAGGCGGCGCTTAAGATCAGCCCGGAATTCGTTGACACGAAGCCGGCCTCAGACAGGCCCAGGTCGGCGTATGACTGGCTGTACCCAAGCATTGCCGAGGGCATGATTTCTTCATAAAGCTGCCCCTGGGTGTTGTACTCATACGCGGTGATCCACTGCTTGCCATTCAGCGCCGGGTTCACGGCGTCGGCAACGTCCGTGACGACCTGCATGATCGTCTGGCCGTCTTCATTGGCGTAGATGGTTACGGTAGTTCCGTTTGGCCGAGTCTCGACCGTCTTAAAGAACCATGTGCTGGGGGTGGTGCTGGCGTAAGTGCCAATGTTGGGGTTGGTGCTGTAATCGTACGTGTATTGCGAAAGGGTATCGGCGCCGGTTTGGGAGTTTGTCGCGCCGGGCACAAGCTCCAATGTGGCCTGGCGCTGGGCGTCGTATTGAAAATAATGGCTGGCGTACGGCGATATTTGGGCCGCCCCCGCGGTGAAGGGGTTGATACCGGCGGCAACGATCCGGGCAAAGGCCGCGGGATCAACGATGTATTGCAGGCCGCCGATGTACCCGATGGCCTGGCCGCCGCTGGCCACGTCGCCGGGCGTGTAATAGCGATAATAGGTTTCGTTAATAACATTGCTATTGGGGTCCAACACCGTGACGGTGCGCAGGTCGCCGGGGTTGCCGAACGCCCAGTCGTTGAGGTTTTGGACCGTTGGCTGGCCGTTGGCATAGCTGGTGTATGTGCTGCCGTAATAGCTGTAGGCGACCTGCCGAACGATTTGGGCGCTCTGCCCCGGGCGCTGCAGGGAGTAAACCACCTGCGAAATCATATTGATGGTGTTGCCGACAGCGACCTGCACGGGCGTGTAGGCGTAGGCAAAGGTGTCAATGTTGCCCGCGGAATCGGCCTGCTGGGCCGACGTAAGATCGCCCGCGCTGTCGTAGGTGTAGGTGGTGATATTTCCGGCGGCGTCAGCGTATTGCTTGATCTGCCCTTGCTGCGGGGCTGGGGTTGCCGTGCCGAAGCCGAAGAACTGGGTTTGGTTGCCGTCCATATCCGTGTAGGTGTAAACATCCGTGCCGGAATTGTAGGTCAGTTGGCTTAGGCTGCCGGCGTAGAGCGCCGTAAAAACGCCATTGCCATTGGAGGTAAACGCGATGCCCTGCGAGGCCGAGGCCCGCACGATAATCTCGTCCCCGCCGTTGAATTGACCAATGCTGGGGCGTTGCGAGATCAGCCAGCCGAAGCCGTTGACGGGCTGGGATATTTCGCTGGATTGCGATGTCCATGTGCGGGTTTGGCCAAGCTGCCCGCTGAGTCCCGCGGCGGGCAGGTCCGTTGCGGAATACGCGACATTGCCATCGTAATATTGGACGGGGTTCTTGGAGGCAGTGGCGGGGGCGGTCATGCCCGCCGACTTTGGCTGGCAGCCGCAGGGCGGAAGCGGTGCGGGCGCGACCGGCGAAACGCCGGCGCTGCCGGCCAAACTGTCCGCCGGATCGGTGGGCTCCGTGCCCGCATCGTTGTCGTTGTCTTGATCCGGGCCCCCGCCGGTGCTGCCGCCATTGCCGAACTTATAGGCGGTATTCGTGCCCTGCGCCACAGGCGATTGGTAGGCGCCGCCAAGGGTTGAAGATGAGAGCACGCCAGCGAGCGCCTGAAGCAGTGCCCCCTGCGCGGAACCGGCGTAAATCGGCGCGTTGTTGTACAGGCTCAGCGGCACGTTCTGCCCGGAGCTATTGACTACGTTCGATACCTGATACCAGCCGCTTTGATCGGTCTGCGCCGCCGTGCCCTGGCTGACGTTTGCCAACGACGGGATCAATATCGCCGCCCCCGAACTGTACGAGATAACCCCGCCGCCGGCCGTCGTGGCCTGGGCGGTGAACCAATAGGTCGCGCCCGGCGCCAAACCCTCCATAACTTTATACGAGCCGGGGGGCGGACTTGTACCCAACGACGTAAAATTGACGCCGTTCGTCGAGTCTTGGAGGCTATAGCTCGCGCCGGAACCTGTGGGCAGGCCGGCAAAGCCGAAGACCATTTCAGTGGGCGAAAGCGGGTTGGCCGCCCCCGCGACCGTGCCGCCAGGAAGCTCAATCGCCCCGGCGCCGACCGCGGAGATCGTTCCGTCATTGGTCAGGGCCTGAGAGTTTGCGGTGATTACGGCGCCGCTCGCCGCGTTGACATTTCCGTAATTCTCAAGCGACGTCTGGACGTACAGTGTTTGGCCGACAGTATTCGACACGATCACGCCGTTGTTTATCAGGAGGTCGGAGCCACCATTGATATTGCCGTAGCCGGAAACGGTTATCCCGCTGCCGATGGTCACAGGCCCGGAGCTGTCATAAATATCAAGATAACCGGCGGACGTTGAACCCGAATCGTACAGCACCACGCTGCCGCTTCCCGTGAGTTGCTGGCCGCTTGTGCCGTTGCTGGTTTCAAATTGGAGGGCGCTGCCGTTATTGGCGTAAACGGTGACGCTATTGAGCGTCAGGCCATCTTTCACGTACAGCGTGCTGTATTGGCCGATCGTAAGCCCGCTGTCCAGCGTGACGCCGTCGAAGGTGGCGTTGCTCGAATTAATTGAGCCGCCTTGCGGGGCCAACGAGCCCACCTGCATGGTGCTGCCGGTTTCAAAGGATACATTGCCACCAACGATGTCGGCGCCATTGAGCAGCAGGTCGGGGCCAACTTCCGCCGGGGCAAGGGCGAGCGTGGCGCCAGCGTTATTCACCGTGCCCGAGAGTTCGACCGCCCCAGAGGCGTAGCTCCACCCCGCCAGGCCCAGCCCCGCGGTCGTGGAGGCGCCGCCAATTTCCAACACGCCGGTGGCGCCACCGTTAATATTAATTGCGCCAGCGTTGCTGAACGTGTAGCTGCCGGAGCCAAGGTTAACCGTGCTCCCGGAGCCGACATCCACCACGCTGCCCGCGCCCAGGGCCACATTCCCGCCCGTCGCCGTGATGCCGCCACCGCTGGCGGCCAAAAGCGTGCCATTGTTCTGCAACGGTGTGTAGAAATAAATCGACTGGCCAGACACGTTTGACGTGACGGCGCCGTTGTTAATGAACCCGTTGGACCCGCCGTAGATGTCGCCGTAGCCACTGATGCTTATTCCGCTACCGATGGTCACCGGGCCAGAGTTATCGTAAGCATTAATTGATCCCGCATAGGACGCGCCGCTGTTATAAAGAACCACGCTGCCCGTGCCGGCCAACGCCTGGCCGTTCGTGCCATTGCTGGTCTCAAAATACAGCGAGCTGCCGTTGACGGCGTTGACCACCGCGCTGTTAAGCGTCAGGCCGTCCATCACGTACAGGTCGTAGCCGGCGGATATTCCAAGGGTCCCCTGCAGGGAAGCGCCGTCGAACGTCGCGCCCTGCGCGTTCAGCGAAGATCCGGCTGCAGCGGAGACGTTGACCCCCTGCACCGTATTCCCAAGCGTGAGCGTATTGCCGCTGGCAACGCTTAACGCGCCGGGCCCGCTAATGTTCACGCCGTTGGCAAAAGTGGCGGTAGACCCGGCCGCCGCGCCATTTACGCCTATGTTCCCCGCGGAATAGCCGTTCTGCGCCGCGCCCAGGACGATCGTCCCGGCGCCGCTAACGCTTTGCGTGTCGCTGGTTCCGTTGACAAAGTTCAGGTTCCCACCGGCGTCCACTGTGATGGTGGCGCCGTTCTGAAAGGTTAGGCTATCGGCGACGTTCAACGTGGAGCCGGAGACGACGGTGAGGGCTGCATCAATGGTAGCGTTATCAAGGGTGGAGGTTGTGCCCCCAACGGTTTGGAAACTGCCGCCGGTGGAGGCTTGCAGGGTGGCTTGGGCCAGTTCCCCGCCCGAAAAAGTAAATGTGGTGCTGGTGTTGATGATGCCGGAAACGGTGAGAGTTCCGCCGGTTAACGCGATGGGATCACTGGCGGTGATGCTCGCGGCGGCAGCCGATCCCCCGCTTACAATGATGGTTGGGTTGGGGGCGCCGGAAAGGGAGGCCGTGACTGCGTCAGCGGAGCCCGGTACAACGTTGGCACTCCAATTGGACGCGGTATTCCAAGCACCGCCGTTGGCATTGACCCAAGACGCGCTGAGTAATATACGCGGTTCAAGTGCCTCGATCCCATTGAAGGACGGCGGGCGAGCCTCGCCCCATGCCGCCAGTTCGCGGCGGATTGCGCCCGCCAATTGGCTTGCAGTGTGATTCAGCGATGAGAGTAGTCGTTTTAGCAACGCAACCCCATGAAGCAACCACCCGGTTCCCGAGGCGCCGCGAAACGAGTTATCTCGCGCGCATCCGAAAACCCCTTTATTGCCCGCTCTTCGCCCAAGGATTTGCCAGAAAACGCGAGTCAATTCATTGCATTTGAACTCGGGGCGTTGTCTGTTGGTCGAGATCATAATCGGACCTTCGCGCGTCTGTCAACCACAATTTTCACGAATTTTTTTTTATGGGTTTCCCGCGGTCAAATGGCGTTTCAGGCGGGCGGCGAATGGCGGCCGGCGCTGATGGACGACGCCCGGCGCTGACGCTTGCGGCTCTGATCGACGATGTCGGCGCCAACTGACGCGCTGCGGCCGCCGGCCCCGAAAGCTCACGCGGCTTACCAGCCGAAGAGGCCTTCGGGCAGGAAGTAGCCGTTCTGTTCAAAATAATTCATGGCCTCCTCCACAGCGCCAAATACGCGAGTGGCGGTTTCAGTGACGAAGGGGCTGGGGCCTGCGCGTGGTTTCCAAATAACAAAAACTTCCTTGGCGTGGTCGTGGGCGTGCTGCAGTTCGCGCTCCACGCCGCTGGAAAGGCCGGGCTTTCCGTTGGGCAGTTCGGGAATATAGGAAACAATCATGTCGCTTTGCCGAACCAGCATAAAATCACGCGAATATATCTGGCCGTTTATATCAGCTCCGATGCCTAGCAACTCCCCCACCTTTAACGCAAACGTGTTGCCGTCCATGGAAACCGGCAGCGTTTGCCGCCCATCGCCGGCGGCGGCCACGGCGCGGTCGTACAAAAGTTTCTCATCCACATCGCCCGGATCGAACGCAATAAAGCGTTTTCCCAGCGTGGCCCGGAAGGCGTTGATTTCCGCCAGCGTGTCCGGCAGATCAGCCACATGGCTCATGGGGAAACTGGGGTAAACCTTGCGCATGCCAGGGCGGTACATCAGCCGAAAAAGCGTCTGCGCCGTGGAAGTTTCGCGGCCGCGGGAAAGCACAAAAAATGGCACGGACCGATTGGGATTGGCCCTGGCCAGAATTTCCGTGGCCATGATTTCTTCTTCCCGCCACACCATGAGGTCTTTGAGCGTGTGCTCACTGTTGTGGTCGCGCAACATGCGGAAATGCACCGCTTCCACATTGTCCACCAAGGCCACGTACGCATCGGCCTGGAATTGCGCCAGCTGGTCGAAATCAAAACCAGGAAACAGGCCGTGCTTCCACCGGAATGTGGCATGGGTGTTTACGATGACATGCGTATGATTGTCCGCAGCCGCCAGTACGTCACGAAACACCGCGCGGCGCAGGCCGCCCAGGCGGGCCAGCGGCAGGTCCAGGATGCGCCCGGAGGCCACTTCGGGCGCCTCGCGGTACATCATCTCCCCAATGTGAAAGATTGCCAGCGACTGCCCGCGCGCCCGCGCCAGATGCGCCACTTCCTCCAGATATTTTTTCTTATCCAGGCCAACCTGCCCGGTTAACAGCAGCCGCATACGCCATCTCCAAGTCACTTTATTCCGCAACAAATTCCGGCTGCCGAACGCGGTCGCGCCCCGCCGCAATCGCCTCACGGCCGTTCGGCGCTATGGGCCGGCCCCGGCCAGCGCGTTTTTCACAATTCCCTGCGCCTCGGCAACAATTTGCTCAAGATGCCCCTGATCACGGAAACTTTCCGCATAAATCTTATAAATATTCTCCGTGCCGGAGGGCCGGGCGGCAAACCAGCCATTCTCGGTGGAAACCTTCAAACCGCCGATGGCCGCCCCATTGCCGGGGGCGCGGGTAAGCCGCGCGGTGATTGGCTCGCCGGCCAACGTTGATTCTTTCACATTCTCCGGCGAAAGTTTGGCCAGCGCGGCCTTCTGTTCGGGCGACGCCGGCGCGTCGATTCGCGTGTAATGCGGCGTTCCAAATTCACGCGTTAATGCGCTGAAATGTTCACCCGGGTCGCGGCCGGTGCGGGCGGTAATTTCCGCCGCCAGCAGGTCCATGATCAGCCCATCTTTGTCGGTGGTCCACACGGCGCCGTTTCGCCGCAGAAAGCTGGCGCCGGCGCTTTCTTCGCCGCCAAAACAAACCGAGCCGTCAAACAGGCCCGGGGCAAACCACTTAAAGCCCACCGGCACTTCATACAGCCGGCGTTTGTACTTGCCCGCCACCCGGTCGATCATGCCGCTGCTGACCAGCGTTTTGCCCACCGCCGCCCCAGCAGGCCAGTGCGGCCTGTTCGTTAGTAGAAATCCGATGGCCACCGCCAGATACGCATTGGGATTCAGCAACCCCGCGGCGGGGGTAACAATGCCGTGGCGATCTGAATCGGGATCATTGGCGAAAGCCACGCGGAATTTATTGGCAATATTCACCAAGGCCGCCATGGCGTATGGGCTGGAACAATCCATGCGGATTTTCCCGTCGTGGTCCACTGGCATGAACGCGAAAGCGGGGTCGAGCTTCGCGTTCACAATTTTTATGTCCAGATGATAAATTGAATTTATCGGCGCCCAATACGGCAGCGCTGCGCCCCCCATGGGGTCCACGGCAAGCTGCAGCCCCCCGCCGCGGATGGCGTCCATGTCCACGACGTTTTTTAAGTCCTGAACATAAGGCACAATGTAATCCTGCGCGTGCGTGGTTCCCGCCGCCAACGCCGCGGAATACGCCATGCGCTTTACGCCGACATTGTTTCCACGCAACAATTCATTTGCACGGTTCTGCACCGCGCTGGTTACGTCCGTGTCGGCCGGTCCGCCGTCGGTGGGATTGTATTTAAAGCCGCCGTCTTCGGGCGGGTTGTGCGAAGGCGTGATGACTATGCCATCAGCGAGACTATTCTGGCGCCCCTGATTCCAAACAAGAATTGCGTGGGAAATCACGGGCGTGGGCGTCACGCCGTCATTGGCCTGAATGAATGTCTCCACGCCATTGGCGGCCAGCACTTCCAGCGCCGTACGCTGGGCCGGCGCGGAAAGGGCGTGCGTGTCCTTGCCCATGAAAAGCGGTCCGGTAACGTTCCGTCCGCGGCGAAAATCGCAGATGGCCTGGGTGATGGCCAGAATGTGCGATTCCGTGAACGATCCGTTCAGCGATGTGCCGCGGTGACCACTGGTGCCAAACGCCACCCGCTGGCCGGGGTCATCGGGGTCCGCGTGCCGTTGATAATATTCGCGTTCCAGCCGGGATAGATCGACCAAAAGTTCTTGCGGCGCGGGCTTGCCTGCCAGTGGTGAGATAGCCATGGGTTGCTCCAAATTTCCTGCGCAAGGCGCCCGGTCGCCGGGCGCGACGCCCGGGGCGTTGCGACCGAGGCATTTTATGGCGGCAGGCAGCCTGACGCGAACGCATGCGAATCACGCCGGCCCCGCCAATGCGTGAAAATCGGACCATGTCCACCAGACCATGCACGCTGGCCCAATCCACTTCGCGAAACGAGTTATCTCG
>JAJZCU010000080.1 GCA_021828935.1 Planctomycetota bacterium
TGTGCATGCACATGCGCACGGCGCCACCTCACGCGGTACGTTATACGCATGGCAATTTTAGACGACATTCTGGCTCACAATTCGCAGTTTGTGGAACAGCGGCTTTATGAGCCGTTCCGCACTGATGTTTTTCCCGATAAAAAACTCGTGGTTCTCACCTGCATGGACACCCGCCTGGTGGAATTGCTGCCCCGCGCCATGAACCTGCGCAACGGCGACGCCAAGATTATTAAAAATGCCGGAGCCCTTGTTTCCCATCCTTTTGGCAGCGTGATGCGCAGCGTCATCGTGGCGGTTTATGAGTTAATGGCGGCTGAGATCGCGGTCGTGGGCCATTACGGCTGCGGCATGACCGGCCTAAGCTGCCAGCGGGTGCTGCAAAAGGCCGTGGCCCGGGGCGTACCGCCGGAAACCATTGAAACGCTCAAACATGCCGGCGTCGGACTGGAACGGTGGCTCACTGGTTTTGATTCCCCCGAGGATGGCGTGCGCCAAAGCCTGGCGATGATCCGTGAGCACCCGCTGCTGCCCAAAGACGTAATCGTGCATGGCCTGATGATCTGCCCCGAAACCGGCCGCTTGGACCTGCTTAGCAACGGCTACGCGGCGGGCGAAAAGCAGGCCGGATAGCGAATTCTTCGTAGTTGAATCGTCTCGTCATGGATATCAGCGCGTGATTATCGAAAAAGAAACAGTCGAAGAAATGTTTGACCACATGCGGAAAAACGCGCCATGGGATATGGATGGCAACCTTCTGTGGGAGTATCATTTTTATTCCGATAACCTGCCAAAACTCAAACAACTCGCAGCGCAGCTTGCCACGGACGGCTACCGGACCTCAATCACCAAAGACGATGGCGCCCATTGGCTTGACGCCGAAAAGGTCGAAACGCATTCAGTGGACAGCCTGACCCTGCGGAATGATCAATTGCATAAATTAGGCGAAGAATTCGGCGCCGAATACGACGGCATGGACGTAGGCGCCGCACCCTCCACAAATTAAAAACCCCATTGGCGCGCCGGCGCCCCGTGCGACGCCGCGATTTGTGCCGCCGCCGCGGGCGGCCGTACCGCGAGCCGGCAGCAGTGACACAATATTACCGCCGTTACCTTTTGGCCTGGTTGTCGAGCCTCGGCAGAATGTTTGTCGTCGAACGGACGGGTAGCTCGCACCATATTAGTTGGCCAACCGGCCAGGCGCCCGTTCATTTGTCCAATCAATACCTTAGTAGGCTTAAAGCATTGTCCGGGTCCAGGCATGGCCCGTATCGCGTGGCGTTCCCGCTCCAGCGAATCCGGGGACACGGCCGTGTTCGGATATGTGCCCGGCGGACGCGGTTCTTTACGCTTCCGCCACATTTGGCGATCATAGCGAAACATGTGGCCCAGGAATTTTAGTGACGCCCCCGGCTTTTTCAGGTTCACCAGCCGCGTCTTTTCCCGGGTCTATGTCAATTCATCCATCCCTGTTCTCCTCTGTGTACTCTTCTAAGCAAGTCAAGCGGGTGAAAAAGAGGGGATCCTATTTCCTATATCCAAGCAGCGACCGTGGGCTTTGATCAGCCCCCCGCGCGCGGGGGGCTGATCAAAACTTTTTTCGACTGCCTGCTCGGCGCCTCAGCGTTTTATTTTATAACCATCCGTCGGCTGCGGGCGTCCACGCAATCGGCGCTGCCGACGGTGGGCCCGGCCCATAAGCTCTCGGCGTAAAACGGACTGCGGGTGCAAAGGTTAAATTTTTGCAGGCGAAACCCTGGCGCCGCAAACGTGTCGTTTCATCCCGCTGGGGAGTATCTTTCACGCGCCCCCATTCGCCGACATTGGATGCGGCATATGCGCCCGCGCGACCGCACATGCGCGCACCGGCGACCGCGCAACGCCGTAGAATTGTGTCGCCGACGCGCGCCCGTCCCGGCCCGCTGGGCCGGCGCGGGCGGCTAACAGGGTTGGTAATGGTTTGAAATTTTTGGCGCCGTGCGCATGTGCATGCACATCACGCCTTCGGCGGCGGCGCACACAAAATCGATGCCGCACCAACCCGCGGACGATGGGCGACGAACGGTTTTGGCAACTTCAGGCGGTTTCTAACCATTAAAACGCCCCCCCCAAAAGTTTTGCCACGCGCCCCCGCTGCCCGCGCCAAGCCATTCCCCTGACAACCGCCGTGTTCCCCCATATAATCTTTTTCTTGGCCATGACCAGCTTACAAGAGGATGCCATGATTGCCCCGGCCCAGACGGCCCCTTCCATTCGTGTTAAAGTAAAACGCCAGGATACTCCCGGCAAGGAGCCTTATTGGCAGACTTTTACCGTGCCCTACCGTCCCAACCTCAATGTTACCAGCCTGTTGCAATACATTGCCGGGCATCCGGTGACAGCGGAGGGCGCCACCGCCGCTGCGCCGGCCTACGACGCGGCGTGCCTGGAAGAGGTCTGCGGCAGCTGCACCATGCTGATCAATGGCAAGGTGCGGCAGGCCTGTTCGGCGTTGGTGGATCCGCTGTTGAAAGAGAATGCCCAGGAAATTACGCTGGCCCCCATGAGCAAATTTCCGGTGGTGCGAGACCTGATGGTGGACCGCACGCGGATGTTTGATAACTTGCGACGCATCAAAGCGTGGATACCCATTGATGGCACGTATAATCTGGGCAGCGGCCCGCCGGTGAGCCCCAAGACCCAGGAAACGCTCTACCCGCTTTCACGCTGCATGACCTGCGGTTGCTGTCTGGAGGCCTGCCCACAGTTCACGGCGGATAATAAATTCGTCGGCGCCCAGATTTTCAGCCTGGTCCGTTATTACAATCTGCACCCCACCGGAAAACAGGACGCCGATGAGCGTCTGGAAACCGTTATGGGCGAGGGCGGCATTACCGACTGCGGCAACGCCCAAAACTGCGTGAAGGTGTGCCCCAAGGAAATTCCATTAACTGACAGCATCGGCGCCCTGGGGCGCTTGGCCACCGTGTACAGCATTAAGAAATTTTTTACAAAATAACGCACAACATGCCCCGCCCGGCGGCGGCAAATCGTGCCCCGACGCAAAAGTTGCCATTTCGGCCAGGCGGCGGGGTTTTTTACCGTACCTCTAACATTCAGCCTATTTTGCAAGGAGCGAACCATGGCGGAACAGCAAAAGACACCCGCGGCCAAACCCCGCGCCACGATGGACACCGATTTCGGCGTCATTGAACTGGAATTTTGGCCCGACGTGGCGCCAAAAACTGTGAAGAATTTTTTGGAACTCTCCGGCAAAGGCTTCTACAACGGCCTGACATTTCACCGGGTTATTCCAGGATTTATGATCCAGGGCGGCTGCCCGCGCGGCGTTGGCACCGGCGGCCCGGGGTACACCATTCCGGCGGAATTCAGCCAGCGTAAGCATGTGCGCGGCGTAATTAGCATGGCCCGCAGCAACGATCCGGATTCCGCCGGTTCGCAATTTTTTATTGTACACAAAGACAGCCCGCATTTGGACGGGCAGTATACCGCCTTCGGTATGGTGGTTTCCGGTCTGGACGTGGTCGATAAAATCGCCGCTGTTCCCTTAAAAGACCGAAACTCCGGCGCTCCGGTAAACAAACCGCATATTAAAACCATCACCGTGGAAGGAACCGCTGCGCCGGCGCAGTGATAACGATACGACGACGACCGCGGGGGGGCGCGTGTGTCCTTGAAATTGTTATCAGACTTCTGGCACGGACGCGAATCAACCGGGCGCCAAAGTCGCGCTTCCAATTGGCCGACGTAACTCCTGGCGGGAAATCCACCCGCCGGGAGCGTTACGCCATGATTAATTCCGTCACCGTAAGCAATCCGAATCTAAACAGCCTGCTGACCAGCGCGCAGAACGCATTTTCCGCGGGCGATGCGCTATTAAACAAGGCGGCCAACCAGATCGTCTCGCCGCCGCCAACCGCCGGCGCGGCGGGCGCCAACGCGGCAACCGCTGCGGCCACCGCCGCCCTGGCGCCATCGGGCCTTCCACCGTTGACGCCCGGGGAGCCCGGAAGTTCCGCGACCATCGCGGGATTCGCCAATTTGATCCGGGGACAAAGCGACGTTCTTGCAGGCGTGGCCTTGGCGCATGTATACCAACGCACCACGCAGGATCTGATGAATATGCTGGCGCCGCCCCGGCGGCCTGTGGGGTAATTGAGTCTCGTCGCGCCAAAGCCCTGGCCAAGGCCGGAGCTATATAGTGTCGGCGGTGGTTGCGGCAGCGCCTCACGGAAATATGCCGCGATTCTGATAACATGCCGTGATATGTTCAATGGCAACGCAGTAGGCCGCGGTTTGCAGGTCCACTTCATACTGGTGCGCGGCCAGGCGCACGCGCCGCGCGGCCAGCGTGATGGTCTTTTTTAATTCACGGTCTACGCGCTCAAGCTCCCAATGCACGCCGGTTTTATTTTGCACCCATTCCAGATAACTGACCGTCACGCCGCCGGCGTTGCACAAAATCGCCGGCAGCACGGCGATGCGCCGCCGCAGCAACAGCTCCGCGGCCTCCGGCGTTAGCGGGCCGTTGCCGCCCTCGGCCACCACGCGGCAGGAAAGCCGTTGGGCCACGGCGCCGTCCACCATGCGTTCCAACGCGGCGGGGATAAACACATCCACATTTAATTCATAAAATTGTTCCACGCTTAACGATTCCACGCCGGCGCCGGAGAAATTCTTCACGCCACCCGTGCGCGCCACATGCGCAGCCAATTGCGCGGCGTCCATGCCGCCGGAACCGTCGGCGGCGCCCACCGCGCCGGTGGCGTCCATGGCGGCGCACAGAACACCCCCTTCGGCCTGCAGCAGCCGCGCCGTGTTGCTGCCCACATTGCCAAAGCCCAGCACGCTGAAGCGCAGGCCCGCCGCCTGCAGGCCAAACTCCGGCAGCAGTTCCAGCAATACATAACAAATACCTTGGCCGGTGGCTTTTTCACGCCCCTCGCTGCCGCCGCATTGCACCGATTTTCCGGTAACCACATGGGCCAGACCCTGACGCGAGTGTTCTCCATGCGTGTTTAGATACGTGTCCATCATCCAATCCATCACCTGCGCATTGGTGCCCACATCCGGCGCTGGAATGTCATAATCCGGGCCGATGTTGCTGCCCAAGGCCGCCGTGAAGCGGCGCGTCATGCGCATGAGTTCATCGGCGGAGAGCGCCCGCGGGTCCACCTTCACGCCCCCCTTGGCGCCGCCGAAGGGCAGACGCATCAACGCGCATTTCATGGTCATCCAGAGCGAAAGCGCCTTTACGTCGTCCAGGCTTAAGTCCGGGTGAAAGCGGACGCCCCCCTTGTACGGCCCTAATATATTATTATGCTGGATGCGGTAGCCCTTGAGTATTTTGTAATGCCCGTCATCCATGCGCACCGGAAAATTGACAATCAGCTCGTTCTTCGGCTGGCTCAGAATGGCCGCGATAAATTCCGGCGCCTGCAGCGTGCGGCACGCCCGGTTCACAGACGCCACGGCCATGGCAAACAAAGAATTGGGGTCCTGCGGCTCCAGGGCCTCCGCCGGCGGAAGGACGCTGGGGGCTGAAACGGCGGGCATAAGCACTCCTTTGCAATGGAAAAAGAGGATGATAGCAGCGGCGGCGAGCATGCGTCGACGTGACAATATCCGCGGAGATTACATGCCGTGACAGGGACCTTCTCATAGGAAGCGTGCGGATAAATCTCCAAAAATCGGCGCGCGGGACTGCGCGGGTTCGTATATGATAGGCGTCCACGAAAGGATTGTTAAGATGAGCCAGGGGTTATTTGGGCAGGCGGAATCGGCCAGCCAAACATCCAGAATTTTGGGTAGGCGAGACCATCTTACTTTTCGCGGAAATATCGCAACAGGCCGGCATGGCTGGCTGCGCCTTACGCCGGCGTATTCGCTTGGGCTGGTGCAAGAGCTTCTGGCAGGGCTGGGGCCGCACGATACGGTTCTTGAACCATTTTCCGGCACCGGCACAGCGGCCCTGGCATGCGCGTCCGCGGGCATTCGCTGCCACGCTGTGGATATCAATCCATTTCTCTGCTGGCTTGGAAATCTGAAGCTCACGCCCTTCGGGAACGGCATGGGGCCGGCGGTAAAGGCCGCCTCCGCGGAAATAGTGGCGAACCTCGTTAAGCCTGGCGCAAACACATGGAAGCCGGACCTCCACCAGATAGAAAAATGGTGGGACGCACCAACACTGGGCGCGCTGGCGATGATCCGCGATGGCATTCAAAAAACAGGCCGGGACGCCGAACCGGGCTTGCCAGACCTGCTCAATATCGCGTTCTGCAAAGTGATGATCCAAACCGCCAACGTTTCATTTGGCCACCAATCAATGTCCTTTAAAAAGAACGAAGATAAGGATCAGGGCGAACTGCTGGGCGAGACGCCGGGCGATTGCGTCCGCCGCGTCGCAAACGAATTTTATGCCAGCGCCAGGGACGTTGCGGGCAGCTTGGCGCTGGACCCGCCGATAGTCGGCAGCCATGTACTCCTCGGCGATTCATGTGATCTGCCGTCAGTCCTAACAGATCGCAGTTATAATGCCGTCATTACCTCTCCACCCTATCCCAATCGTATGTCGTATATCCGTGAACTTCGCCCCTACATGTATTGGCTTGGCTATCTTTCCGATGGGCGCGCCGCCGGCGAGCTTGATTGGCAGGCCATCGGCGGCACATGGGGAAGCGCCACCAGCAAACTTTCCTCGTGGTCGCCCGCGGAGAGCGCCCGAATTCCCTTTCCCGAATTTGAGCGGATCGTCGGCGACATTGGCCATGGGCATCCCCTCCTTGGCCGGTACGTTCACAAGTATTTCGAGGACATTAAACGACATATCCTGGGTCTCGCTGAAGTATTGGCCCCGCGCGCGAGATGCCATTATATCGTGGGCAACAGCAAATTTTACGACACCGTTCTTCCCGTCGAGGAGATTTACGCGGCGTTGTTCAGGGATGCCGGGTTTGTGGACGTAAGCGTCGAGCCAATTCGCAAGCGAACATCAAAAAAAGAACTCTACGAATTTATTGTACATGCGCATCAACCATAAACACATGAAAGCATTGCAGGGCAAATCGCGGCTCTACGCTAAAACCCGTTGGGCCGCTTGGCCGCGCAAAACCAGCGCGACGAGGGCCATGGCGGCGCCGAGCAACAGGAGCGGCATGCGTAGCGGCAGCGGCGGGCGTGCGATCACTGGGCGCCAGCGGTGGTCGCCCGGGCCAGTGGGCGGCAAGAGCGTCACATGCGGCCACGGGCACGCCCGATGCGGAGCGGTGGCCGGCCATTCACGGCCCGGCAGGCGCGGAAAGTTAATTCGCCCAATTAGTCTCCAACGGCCCCCGGCCTTTTCACTGACAGTCGCAACCAAGGGCCGACGGCGGCGCAGAACTTGGGCGGTATAGCGGCCGGGGCCAGTCTGCCGAAACGCAACTTTCTGGTGCGCCGCATTGCCGCCGGTCTCCACCAATAACGCCCTATTATTAAGGAAAGAATGGCCGGAAACTGCCTGCGCGGTGATGCGGCAATGACGCCCGTCGGGTCGTACGCTCAGGACGAAACGCGGATCCGCCCGGAGCGCTTTTACCGCGGCTATTATGCGCGCCAATAACCTGGCATAATTTGCCGCATTTTCTGTGAATGTAACCGCCCCCACATGGCCCAGCCCCACGCGCCAGGTTGCCGCCAGCGGGACGTTTCCCATCGCGGAGGCCGCCCATAATTCACTGCGGCGCTTTTTCCAGGTGCGTATCCAGCGCCCCGTGGCGCCGGCAAGCTGCGGTCCGCGCCACGTCCGCCAGGTGATTTGGCGGGTATGTGCGCGGCCCGCCAGCCGCCGCGCCAGCGCCCGTGTCACCAGCGCGGGCCAGCGGCGCGGATTATCGGTTGCCAACACCGCCGCATGCGTGGCCAGCGCCAGCCGGGCCAGGGCGGTTGGCTTGACCGCGTGAAGACGTACCGGCGCAACAATGTCCAATTGGCTGTGCCGCCCATGCAACAGGGCCGCCCATCGCGGCGCCGCGATGTGCGGAATTTGCCCGTCGGTTAATAAAATCACATCAGACC
>JAJZCU010000081.1 GCA_021828935.1 Planctomycetota bacterium
AGCTTCAGGCCGATGCCCAGCGTGATTTGGCCGCCGTAACTTCCGCCGAGCAGTTCGGGCCCGCGGGCAATGCCAAAACCCATGCGGCCAAAAAGATCGGTCAGGCTGTCAATGGTTTGGGAAATAACATGGACCACGCCCGGCTGATAATCAGTAAAGGCCAGGCGGCCAGGTTCGGTGACGTCCAGGAGCGGCGCCGCCGGGCGCACGGTCGCTTCAAGGGCGGCTTTGCGCGATTCAAAATCCTGCGATAAGCGCTGCTTTAATGCGTTGAGTTGCTGGCCGAAGACGCGTTTTTCCTCTGGCGGCACGGACCGCAGAAAATCCGACGCGGCCTTCAACTGGCCCCTGGTTCCCAAATACTTAATGCGGAATGTTTCCAACTGCTCGGCGGAAGTTACGGCGGCCAAATCACGCTGGGCATCGGCCTGAAGCTGCTGCAAATCCATGGAGTGCATATCCCGCGAAGTAACATGGCGCAACAGTACCGCGCTTGGGCGCGGCCTTCACAGGCGCCGCCGACCCGCGATTAAATGGAAAAAAATTAGGCCGCTTTGCTCAGGCCCAAGGCATCGCGCGCCTTGTCGGCAATCTGGTCAAACGCGGCTGGGTCGGCAATGGCAATTTCGCTTAAGCTCTTGCGGTTCAAATGAATGTTGGCCTTGGACAGGCCCGCAATCAGCTGACTGTAACGCAAACCGCGCATTTGGGCGGCGGCGCTGACGCGCGTAATCCACAACGCGCGGTAATCGCGCTTCTTTTCCTTGCGGCCACTGAAGCGGTTGTTCCCCGCGCGCAGCAGCGTTTCATGCGCTGTTTTGTACAGCTTGCTGCGACCGCCCACAAAACCCTTGGCCCGTTTGAGCAATTTCTTATGGCGCTGCTTGCGGGCGGCGCCAACACGTACGCGTGGCATGGCATTTCCTCTTCTTTGGATAAATTGTACTGTTCCCGCGGCAATGGCTTCACGCGGTTTTGGCCTAAATTTTCAAATTCTTGCACTGTCCGTTTACCGGGCGCCGGGGCCTAAAAGCGTCACCATTTTCTTGGCAAATGGACCCGTAAGCGTCGTGGTGCCGCGCAGCCGCCGCCGCCGATTGCCGCTCTTGTTGCTTTGCAAGTGGCCCTTGTTGTGGCGGTGCGTCTTAATTTTACCAGTGGCGGTGACTTTGACCCGCTTTTTAATACCTTTGTGTGTCTTGAGCTTCGGCACGTTAGACTCCGGTCGGTTGAATTTTACAGGCCCACCGGAAACTGGACACATGCCAGACGCTTCCGCAGCGTGGGTGAAAACGGAGTACTATACAGAATTCTAGCCGGATGATCAATGGCCGCGCAAAACGGCGCAAAGGCGCCGGCGCCACGGTAGACTTTACGCGCCGCCTCCCCGGGGCGCCGCTTCGGGGATCGCCGCCTGCCGCGGCGCCGCTTCCCCGATCTCCGCTTGACGGGCCGGGCTGGCCAGCAGAGTTATGTAAAGGAACCACCGGTTTGGAAATTTTCAAGGAATTCAGCTTTGAGGCCGCCCATCTGCTGCCCAACGTGCCCCCCGGCCACAAATGCGCCCGCCTGCATGGCCATTCATTCCGCGTGGCGGTTTATGTCTCTGGCGATGCGGATCCACGCCTCGGCTGGATCATGGACTTCGCCGATTTAACCGCGGCTTTTAATCCAATTCTCGACCAGCTTGATCATTATTATCTCAACGACATCCCCGGCTTGGAAAACCCCACCAGCGAAAATTTAGCCAAATGGATATGGGACCGTCTAAAACCCGCCCTGCCCGGCTTGTGCCGAATTATCGTGCGCGAAACCTGCACCAGCGGCTGCGTGTACACGCCCGAAGATGATTGAAAGATGAACACCAACGGCCAACCCGGCGGGCCTTATAGACGCGCCGGGCGCAGAAATTTTTCACCCCAAACGGTCATGACCGTTGGCGACGCCAGCGCTGACTCCGTTGCCATTGGATAACGCGCCGGTCTTGGACGGCGCGGCTGCGGCTGGCTTCTTTTCGGGCACGCGGCGGTCCATGGTGATGTTTTCCACGCCGCGGATATACTGGTTTTTCCACGTCCAGCATTCGCCGGTGTGGTCGTCGAATACCACCCACAAAAGGTCAAAGTCCGGCCCGTAGTCGATGACGATCACAGCTTGGCCCTTACCCTTTGGTGTTTCTACCGGAATGGGGGGATTTAACTGTACCAGCATTCCAAAAACGCCTCCGTAAATGATGACGCAATTGTCCACAATCCAATGCACACGGCGCGCCACGCTACTCTAAGACAAGCGCTGGCCGGTAATTTGCGGAAAAACGCGTCGTGCGGCCAAATTGACATAGGCCACCACCGGATCGTAAATGCGCGAAAGCGGAGGCTCCGGTCACACCCATCCGACCAGGTCGGCCGCATAGTACGTCATGATAAACGCCGTCCCGGCGCGCTTAAATGCATGCATGGTTTCCAGAACCACCGCCTTTTCATCAATCCAACCAGCCGCCGCCGCCGCTTTGGTCATCGCGTACTCGCCGCTTACATGATAAACGCCGCAGGGCACCGGCAGTTCCGCCGCAACGCGCGCCAGGATGTCCAAATACGGCAGGCCGGGCTTTACCATCACCAAGTCCGCGCCCTGTGCCACGTCGAGCTTGGCTTCATATAGAGCCTCCGTAACTGAGCGGCGAAAATCCATCTGGTAGCCCCGCCGGTCTCCCATCTGTGGCGGAGATTCAGCGGCGTCGCGGAACGGACCATAAAAACTGCTCGCATACTTCACCGCATAACTCAGGATGGGCAACTCCCGGTAACCCGCGGCATCGAGCCCCGCCCTGATGGCCCCCACGGCCCCGTCCATCATCGCCGACGGCGCAACGACATCCGCCCCCTGTCTGGCGTGCAAGACCGCCTGTTCGGCCAGCAACCGAATCGCTGCATCATTATCCACCGTGGGAACGGCTGTCCCGCCGGTGGTCAGCGGGCCACAATGGCCATGGTCAGTATATTCGCAATAACACAGATCGGTGATCGCCAGCATATCGATGCCGCTATCGCGCAATGCCCGCAGCGTCTGGCAAACGGCATTTTCCGGATCATGTGCATGCGAGCCCAGTGAATCTTTGGCCGATGCGTCGGTCACGCCAAACAGAATGCAGCTTTGCACACCGCGTGCGGCGAGTTCTTTTAGCCACGAAAGTGCCGTATCGGGTGAAAATTGGTACTGGCCCGGCATGCTGCCAATTGGCTGCCGGATATTCCTGCCCGGTCGTACAAATATTGGCTGAATGAAATCACTGCGGCTTAAGCGGCTTTGGCTTACCATTTCCCGCAAAATTGGATTTAATCGTAGTCTGCGTGGGCGGATAAGCGGGGGCTGGGGTTCCATGAATCTGTCCCTGAATGTTTGACGGTCGCATCATGTTGCGTCCCAAAAGAATAATCTTGCATCGGCCTGCGGTGCAACTATACTGCTATAGCCCTTTTGACGATGAATCTGCGCGCGGCGCGGTCCGCCATAAAGGCATTGTGTCTGAGTAGTATATGGCACAGGTTCCTGATTCGTTCGCACGCACCCTGGTCGCCGCAGACGCGTCCGGCCCGGGTGGCGATGTCTCTGAATTTTTCCGACAGGCTATTTTGCACGCCGGCGTGGGCGTTATTCTGCTGAACCCGCACGGAATTATTCAAACCGTCAACGCCACCGCACACCGCCTGCTGGCATTGCGGGGCGACGAGGCCCTGGGCAAGCCCCTGGAAACGCTGTGCGCCCATGAGTACCAGCCGCTGGTAAGCCGCGCCCTGCACCGCACGCTGCAACAACATTCTGTGAACCATGTTGACATTGCCTTTGTTCCCCCCGGCGGCCTGGGGCTGGCCCATCTGGGGCTGACAATTTCTATTATAAAAAACGACCTCGACGCATGCGTCGGCGCCGCCGTCTGGGTGCGCGACATCTCCAGCAGCAAGGAAATTGAGTCCCACCTGAACCGTTCAGCCCACATGGCTTCACTGGGTACGCTGGCCGCGGGCCTGGCCCATCACTTTAACAACATTGTGTGCAGCATGAGCACCATGGTGGACATGGCCCTGACCACCGAAGATTCCGGCGACATCCGCCGGGCCCTTACCATGAGCGCCGAAGCCGCGGGTCGCATCAGCTTCATCACCCAAAGCCTGGTGGGCTTTTCGGCGTGCGAACAGGAATGCGCCGACCTCTCAGACTTAACTGAAGTGATTTTGCACTTTGCCGACACCGTTGAACCAACTCTCTCGCGCACCGGCATTTATTTACAGCTTGATCTTTCCGCGCAACGCATGATCGCCGTGCCCCGGCGACTGTTCACGCAGGTGCTGCACCATTTGTTAAGCAATGCCCAGGACGCCATCGCCCTGCGCAAGGCCCCCGAACCGGTCATCGCCATTCGCACCCGCAGCCAGAATAATGAAGTGATGCTGCAATTCTGCGACACCGGCATAGGCATCGCCCCGGAGCATCTTCCGCGCGTATTTGATCCCTTTTTTACCACCAAAGGAGTGGTCTGCGGCGGCAGCGGTTCCCACCCCGGCCTGGGTTTGACCTTGGTGCATAGCGCGGTGATGGATTTGGGCGGCCACGTCTGGGCCGACAACGGCAGTGGCCGCGGCGCCACCATCAACATGCTGCTGCCGGGCGAATGTTAAGCAAATTCGCGCGGCGCCGTATGACATATTTTTCCATCGGGGCCATGGCGCCACGCACAGCAATAACTCTACATTACACGCGCCGCCATGATCCGCCACGGCAACACCAACTCCAACTCCAGTCGCCCAAATCCCCACGCCCTTTCCTCACTCGTCGTCTCAGCGTTCTTCGCGCCTCAGCGTTTTATTTTACCTTCAGCAGCAGGTGCCGATGGCCAATTTATCCGCGCCGGCCACCAACGTGTCAGTCCACGTCGCGTACCGTATACACAAGGGGTGCGTGGCGTTTCCACCACGTTATCGGGCGAAAATTGCCTGGTCAGTGATGCCGCAATACCACGCCGCTGGCGTGGCGCGGATTCCGCATGTTCTTCCGTTGCATTTTCACAACGCCAAGGCGCCATCGCGTCGGGTATGCGGGGCAGAAGACCCGCAAAAACATAAGCAATTCCAGCCCGTTTCACAAAATTTCTCGCGTTTCGGCGGTGGTGCGCCAGGTTTTGCTACTATCCGGGCACAGCCTTTGTTGTTGAAGGCTGTATCCGAATTATGTTGCCGGAGGGAAAAAAATGGCCGCTATTGTCAACGATCTTCTGACCCCCAAAAAAATCAAAGTGGCGCTCTTGGTTCTGCTGACGTTCGCGGCCATGGCCCTGTGAGTATCCCCCAAACCAAGGCCTGGGTAATATCCCTGGCGATGGCGTGGGTGTATTCCTAGCAATCCTTCTCACGCCGCTTTTGTCCCATAATCTGAAACCGGTGATTCACCGCGGAAAAACCCATGGTCGCCGCAATGCGGTCGCGCAACGCGATCACCTGCTCGTTGGAAAATGGGATGATCTGCCCCGTGTCCATATCCAATAAATGATCCCGGCTGTCCTGTCCGCCCACGTAATCGTAATGCGCCTGCTTGCTGGCCCCGAAGAAAATCTGTTTTAATAATCCCGCTTCCAGCAGATGTTTTAGCGTGCGGTATACGGTGGCCTTGCTCACTTGGCGCTCCTGCTGCCGCAGGTTTAACAGCAGTTCCTCAGCCTCAAAGGGGCGCCCGAAACGCTGTGCCGCCCGCAGGATAAGCGCGCGTTCCTTGGTGTATTTCAGGCGCTTCTCTCGCAAAAATGCGTGAAACACCTGTTCGGCCGAATCCATGGGCGTATTATACGGGTCGGCCGCGCCAATTCACACAAATCGCGGATTGATTGCGGGCGGGGCAAATCCCGGGCCAAGGCCGGGGCCATATGGCCGCCGGCTTGCCGGTGGTCGCGGCGACAACGCCCTTGCGGTGCACGCCTATTAAGAAAGGTAATTTCGCATGACCTATGCATCCCACCAACAACAGGCCGGCCACCGCCCGGTGCCTTGCGCCATTATCACCGCCAGCGACACCCGCACGGCCGAAACAGACGCCAGCGGCAGACTGCTGCGCGAGTTGCTTACCGCCGCGGGACACGCCATCGCCAGCCATGAAATACTTCCTGATGATCCGGCCAGAATTTCCGCCGCATGTCAATCCCTGGCCACCGCGGGCGCGGTCCAAGCCATTCTTATTAACGGAGGCACCGGCGTTGCGCGCCGTGACGGCACATTTGAAGCCGTTGCCGGCCTGCTCACGCGCACGCTGCCGGGCTTCGGCGAGCTGTTCCGCATGCTTTCCTGGAAACAAGTGAAATCCGGCGCCATGCTGTCCCGCGCCATCGCCGGCATCATTGACGCTCCCGCCGGCCCCGTGCTGCTGTTCTCCATGCCCGGCTCTCCCAATGCCGTGGAAACCGCGGCCAAAGAATTAATTATTCCAGAATTAAGCCACCTGGCGTGGGAGTTAAGGAAATGACGGGCCAACGCATCGATCATTGATCATTGATCATTGCTCATTGCTCATTGATCATTGTTAATCACCACCACAATTTCATGCGTATCCAATTGATCAGTGAATGCGTCCATATCCAAGCATACAGTCGCCGGCCGACCTTCACATGGGCCACGCCTTCCATGCCGGGGCGCATCCAGCGAGCCACACGGGCCAGTTGCACGCGCACCTTAAATACGTTGTGTCCATGCACCACATGGGCCACAGGGTCGACCCGGAGAACCTTAAACGGTACGCGCCGCGAGGGATACGATGCCGTTGATAACAAACCGGTTTGTCCCACCCGCACATCGCCCACGGAATCCTGCGAGACGGAAATTTCCGCCCGCAACTGATGCAGCGGCGCCACGGCAAACAGCAGTTGCCCGGTTTTCACCCGCGCGCCAATGCGTTTGCGCAAATCGCCGGAAATAACCACGCCGGCCATGGGCGACGTTATCGTGCCCAAAGCAATTTGTCGCCGCAGTAAATTCACCCGGGCTTCCACTTGCCGGGCTTTGGCCAGGGCAATTTGTTGGTCGGCAATTTTGCCGTCGCGCTGGGCAATGTCCGCCTGCTTTTGATAACCGCGGCGTTGCGCCTGCGCGCTGGCGAGTTTATCCCGTAGACCGGCGGTGTTGAGCACCGCCAGCACGGTGCCGTTCGACTTTTCCTGCTTAATAAATTTAAGGCTGTGCAACAGCGGATCATGCGTGTCAGCCTTCACGCGCTGCCCCACATGCACGTTGACGGCCTGCAGATAGCCCGTGAACGGCGCCACGATTTCTTGCTTTTGCCGCGGCTGCAGCACAAACGTGCCATCAACGTTGTAGGTTCCACGGGCCAAGCACAGGAAAATAATGGCGGCGGTGGCGGCAATGCCGATGATTTTGGCCCACGTGTACTTGGGCCCAACCAGGGCCGCGAAAAATTTACGCGTGCCGGTCATCGCCTTGGCGCCAAACCATCGGTCGTGTTCGTAGAGTTCCACCAGCCGGGCGGTGCATAGGTCCAGCGTGAGCCGCAGCGTTTCAATTTCTTCCAGGGTGAATCTTTGTTCCAACGTGCGTTCAATGGTCAGCACGGCAATGGCATCGCCATTTCGCCGCAGCGGCAGACTGCAGATGGTAAACGGCCCATTTTGCGTGGAAAGCGTATCCGCCGCACGGCTGACATACGTGGCCTCCGCGCCCGCCGGGTACACCACCTCCAGGTCTTGATCCAGGCACTCTTCCATGGCGCCTTCCAGGTTTTGGACCAATTGCATTTTTCTGCTAAATTTTTCCGTGTGGCTCATCGCCACCACCCGCACATAGCGCCCCTTTAAGAAGCCCAGGGCCACGCGTTGCGCCGTCCAGCGCGAAGCAATCTGGTTGCACAGCGCCATCGCCGCGCCCTTAAAACGCGTGGCCTCATTCATGCCGGCCAGCGTTTCCATGGCCAGACGCAAGCGGTCCAAATCTTCCTGCCGCCGCCGC
>JAJZCU010000082.1 GCA_021828935.1 Planctomycetota bacterium
GATTGGTTCGCTTTGGCCCCTTTGCTTTCATGGCAACGTATTCCCATCGCCTGTCCGCCGGGGGCAAAGTGCAGCACCTGCCGCTGGCCCGGGCCCTGCAGGAATATGCCGGTGAAAACAATCGCGCGGCTTTATTAAATCTGCTGAAGCCCATTCAGGCCGCCTCTGAAAAAAGTGAAATCGTGCGGGAGCTTGTTGAATCCCAACAAATTTATCGCGCCAGCGCCTGGACCGCCCGTCAGGCCCACCGTTTTTTAATAGACGTGCCGGCCATGGAACAGTGCGGCATTGTGGTGCGCGTGCCGGATTGGTGGAAATCGGGCCGGCCCCCGCGTCCACGCGTCAGCGTGAGGGTTGGCGAGACCAAAGGCCGCCTGGCAATGGACGCCCTGCTGGACTTTCAGGTGCGCGTGGAAGTTGATGGCCGCGCGCTTACCGAAGCCGAATTGGACGAAATGCTGGCCGCCGAAAATGGCCTGGTGCGCCTGCGCGGCGAATGGGTGGAGTTGGATCGGCAAAAACTACAGGAGGCCTTGGATCATTGGAAAGCCGCGCAACGTGCCGCCGGCGATGGCGTCTCCTTTTTTGAGGCCATGCGGCTGCTGAACGCCCCGGCCCTGGCCCAGCAAGTAGCCGTGCCCGAAGAGACTGCTCAGACCGCGGATTGGTCCGCAATCACCGCCGGCGAAACGCTGCGCGAAATGCTCGCCCAACTCGCCGCGCCCGAAGCCAAACTGCCCGAACATCCGCCGGGCTTGCGCGCCGACCTTCGGCCCTATCAGCAAATCGGAACCCAATGGCTGCATTTCCTATCAAGCCTGGGCCTGGGCGCCTGTTTAGCCGATGACATGGGCCTGGGCAAAACCATTCAGGTGCTGGCGCTGTTGCTGCATCTGCGCCACGCCGAAAAGCAGGGGCCAAAGCGAACCAATCTTCTGGTTGTTCCAGCCTCTTTAATAGGAAACTGGAAGGCGGAAATCGCCCGCTTCGCGCCGGACTTAACTATGCTGGTGCTGCACCCTTCGGAAACGCCCCCCGATCAGATGGATGCGTTCCGCAAGAATCCCGAAGAAACCCTGGCCAAAATTGATCTGGTCGTCACCACCTACGGCATGCTGCTGCGCCTGGAGCCGCTCTTTGCCGTTCAATTTAATTTGCTGATTTTAGATGAGGCCCAGGCCATTAAAAATCCCGGCGCACGGCAGACCCATGCCGCCAAAAAACTCTCCGCCGCGGGACGTATCACCCTTACGGGGACTCCGGTGGAAAACCGCCTGGGTGATTTATGGTCGTTGTTTGATTTTCTAAACCCCGGCCTCCTGGGCAGCGCCAAACGCTTCGCCACCTTCACCAAACGCCTGGCCTCCGGCGAAAACCCCAACTATGCACCGCTGCGGGCGCTGGTGCGGCCTTACATCCTGCGGCGCCTGAAAACCGACCGCGCCATCATCAGCGACCTGCCGGATAAAACGGAAATGAAGACATATTGCCAACTGACCCCGCGCCAGGGCGCGCTGTACCACGGCTGCATTGAACAGATGAAAGACGCACTAGAATCCGCGGACGGCATCCAACGACGCGGCCTGATTCTGGCCTTCCTCATGCGCTTTAAGCAGATCTGCAACCATCCGGCCCAATATGCCGGCGATAATAATTTTTCCGCAACCGAAAGCGGCAAGTTTCAGCGATTGGCCCCATTGTGTGAGGAATTGTCCGAACGCCAGGAAAAAGTGCTTATATTTACCCAATTTCGCGAAATGACCCAGCCCCTGGCCGATTATTTGGAAACTCTGTTCAGCCGCCCCGGCCTGGTGTTGCACGGCGGAACGCCCGTGGCCCGACGGCGCGAACTCGTCGATGCCTTCCAGCGCGAGGATGGCCCCCCCTTCTTTATTCTTTCGGTAAAAGCCGGCGGCACGGGCCTGAATCTCACCGCCGCTTCCCATGTCATTCACTTTGACCGCTGGTGGAACCCCGCGGTTGAAAATCAGGCCACCGACCGGGCCTTTCGCATTGGTCAGAAGAAAAACGTGTTCGTTCACAAGTTTGTCTGCCAGGGAACCGTGGAAGAAAAAATCGACGCCATGATTTCCGACAAAATGGCGCTGTCCAGCCAACTGCTTGAGGGCGGGGGCGAAAAGATGCTTACGGAAATGAGCAACGCCGAATTGCTGAGCTTGGTTCAACTGGACGCCAACAAAGCGCTGGACGTGTAGACAACTGCGTTGTAGGGTATTATCGTATTTGAAAATAAACCGCCGGGCATCAAGGGGCCCGTCGGCGTTACTGACGTACCAACCGCGCAGAGCGCATGGAGCAAGAACATGTATTGGCAACCGTATGTAAGCGTGGGCGCACGGCGCACTTCCGCCCGGCAGCACGCTAAATTTTTGGCTAACAATGGCCGCACGGTCTCTCCGGTAATTATTGATGGTAACAAAATAACAAAAACCTTCTGGGGCAACGCCTGGTGCAAACACCTGGAATCATTTAGCGACATGGAAAACCGCCTGCCGCGCGGCCGCAGCTACGTGCGCAACGGTCTCATCGTTGACCTGCAAATTTTGCCCGGAAAAGTTGTGGCCCAGGTCATGGGATCATCCCCTTACGATGTCGAAATTTCCGTGGGTTCCCTTTCGGCGCCCCAGTGGCAAAAGATAATAGCCGCCTGCCGCGGCAACATTGCCTCCGTGGTGGATCTGCTCCAGGGCAAACTTTCCGATGGCGTCATGCAGGTCATCACCGCCCGGGAAACCGGCCTCTTCCCGTTGCATCACGAAATAGAAATGACCTGCACATGCCCGGATTACGCAGATATGTGCAAACATATTGCCGCCACTCTGTACGGCCTGGGTGCCCGTCTTGATGTCCGCCCCGAGCTGCTCTTCGTGCTGCGCCAGGTGGACCATCTGGAATTAATTAGTCAGGCGGCCGTGGTGGACGCCATCGCCAACGCAAACGGCGGCGGTGAATCCACCATTGACGCCGAAAAGCTTTCCGACGTATTCGGCGTGGATTTGGTCGATTCCATCAGTGATGCCGGCGCGGCAGTGAGCGCCAACGGCGCGGGCTCCGGCCCATCCCTCGCCCCGGCCATGCCGCCCGTCGCGGCCGCGAAACCTCGCGGCACGAAAGCCTGCGACGGGAAGGCCGCCGCCAGACCCAGCGCCGCCAAATCTCGCGCCGCCAAACCCGCGCCGCGCAAGGCTAAAACCACGCCTCAGCCATTTGCAACAACAGTCGTCGGGAAAAAAGACCAGTCGGCTCGCGAAAAAATGCGCGCCGTCCCCGCCCTGAAAAGCGCCGCCCGCAAAAAGCCCGTGGCGAAAATCGCCGGCAGAGCGCCCGCAAATTAAGAAATTGACGGATGTCCGGCTGGGCCCACCAGAGCCGAAAGCGTAAGCGCCGGGCCGTTGTTCGCCTTGGTTTCGAAGTAATTGCCCGGGCCTATTTTTGTTCCCCTGCAATCCTGCGATTGACATTTATACTGCGCGCGGATCCCGATGACGCATCTTTTTCCCTCTGAAGCATGGCGCCGCACAGGCGAAAGAAAAAAACCGCTGAGACGGTGAGATCGCTGAGAACGAACGGAGGGCGGCGACCATTGGGTGCGGGCTTTTAGCCCCGACGCAATGGAGCGTTGATATGACGATACGATGGTTAGTACAATATGGACACACGATCCGGCGGCCAAGATGGCCACCCCCCATTGTGGCCACCCCCTTTTAACCCAAGCGCCTCAAAGTCCCACACGCGCCCTCAACGTCGTCTCAGCGACCTCCGCGCCTCAGCGTTTTATTTTATAGACTTCCATTGGCTGCGGGCGTCCACGCACCCAGCGCTGCCGGCCATGACCGCAAACATTCCGCCGAAATCTAACGGCCGCGCCAAACCCGCGCGGTGGTCCTTGGCCGCCATGCAATGCCGCACGCGGCTTTTTCAGGCGCCAGCGTTCAATCCATTTATGACGATCATGCACAAGAGCGTGAGAACTCCGACTGCGGCAATAAAATTGGCGACGGCCCAACCTTTCCAGAACCGCTGTGGCGTTGTGGGTCCGCTGCGGCGTCGGGCCATGCGCCAACACAGAACAGACAAGGCCATCCCATAACTCGCCCAATAAATAATTGCCGGCGAGACGAATAACCAATTGCCGCTTGTAATTGTCCGCGCCATCGCAAGCGCCAGCAACGTCGAAATGGGCAAGGCCACCAGCGCCACGCGCCCGACAGGGTCCGGCGCAGGGTCCGACCCGGATTCCGGCCCCTGCGGCGGCGTATCGCTGGCGCGGAATCCCAGTCCCCATATCAGGAAAAAGGCCGGGCCGCATCCCCCCAGGCTGGCGCATGCGCCGGCTATCTCCATTATGCACAAGACCGCCCACACCAGCGCATCACGGGATTCACCGGGCTGCGCGTCCGCAAATTTGCACGCTACGTACGCGAGGCCGGCAATCACGAGTACTGGAATTGTACAGACGCAGAAGTTGCCCAAAAACGCCGCCAGCGCACCGCGAAATGGGCGCGGCGGGCTATCCGGATGGTTCGGAATGGCGCATTCCTGTTCCACATGCGGCAAAATCACCATGCAGGCCAACGGCGCGGCAAAGACCCAGCACAATGGAACCGTCACCGCGACGACGGCGCCGAAATAGAAGTGCGTCGCCGGATTTAGTAATAGATAAATTAGCGAAACCAACCCGGCAAGAATCGCGCTGCCGATATAGCACGCCCACCCCCAGCGCACCGACCGCCAAAAGCACGCCGCCGCCGTCCCCCGTCGAGCTTTTTTATTAATTTCCTCAATCATATCGTCATTTGCCCATCAGAGACGAAAGCGCAAGCGCCGGGCCGTCGTCGCCCTGGCTCCGGAAGTAATTCCCGGGCCTATTTTTGTTCCTCAAATTGGCGTCCCGCGGTCCGTACCACCGGGTCGCCGACCGTCGCCTCCCGCCGTGTCGCCCCGTTACGGGAGGTAAGTTGAATCGCGCCAAATGCCAGCAATTTTTTAATTTTCAGGCGTGTGACGACCATTGACGCTCCTATGCAATTCACTGCACGCGGCGTTTGGGCCGCCCGCTCACGCCGGTGCAGTATGCAGGAAGCGGGCGACATTCTCAATGAATTAAAAGGGTTTCCGCGAGTTGGGCAGGTATTAATCCGGCGGCGCCCTCGGTAGGCAGGCGCGAGCCGCGCCCGCAGATTGCCCGCAAATTAACGAATTGAAGGACAGCCGGCGGCGCCGTGCCACGGCGGGGCAGTGTCATTTCATCGGCGCCTTCGCTCCGGCGGCAATCAGCCGCTTCATGAACTCCTCCGGACGGCTGGGAGAAATGACGATGTGCCGGAAAAACCCTTTATCTCTTGAAATCATAACATACCCGCGCGTGAACACGCGGTTGACCACCCAAAGCTGGCGGAATCCGCGTGGCATCGCGAGCGTCCCGAAATATTCGAGATGCCCGACCCTCCGGACGGTTGCGCCGCGCAGCCCGATGCGCATCAGCGGCAGAATTCCAAACAAATTAATGCACAAGCAGGGTTCCGTTATGTCGTACCATATCACCGCCGGCGTCAGGAAATTAGCGCCCACGGCGCAAATTGCAAGCGCTACGACAATTTGTAAAGTTGCCACGAGCATTCTTATTTTCCAGGGGCGCCCGAGAAACCGACTACGCGGTTTCCACAAATCTTGCCGCCGCGTCGAATCCCCCGCAAAAAACGCGAGCTCCCCCGCTTATCGCGCTGGCGTCCTATGCCGGGGCCGTTGGCATCCGCCCATCCGGACCACCGCGTCAGCGCGCTAAATCATTGTTATTTAATATGGCGCACCACCCCCGCGCCCCGGCGAGCCGGGGGCTATATATACGCGTTTTTTTCATCGCCGCCGTCGTCGCTTGAATCTGTGTTAATCTGTGTTAATCTGTGGATAAAAGTCGTCGTTTGCCTGCGCCTGCGGCTGGGCGGGCGCAACCCGCGGTCGCGGCTTTATGGACAAGGGTACACGGTACAGCGGCGCGCGTCACCGCATTTTTACCGTGGCCAGCGCAAACGCCGCGAACAGGGCGGAGATCAGCCAGAAGCGCACCACCACCTGCTGTTCGCTCCAGCCCTTCAAATGGAAATGATGATGAATGGGACTGCACAAAAAAATGCGCTTGCCTCCCGTCATGCGGAAGTAGCCCACCTGCAGCAGCACGCTTAATGCTTCTATAACAAATATGCCCCCCACCAGCAGCAGAATTGGTTCCTGCCGAATGACGATGGCCACGTAGCCGATCAAGCCGCCCAGGGCCAGGGACCCCGTATCGCCCATGAACACCTGCGCGGGATTGCAGTTAAACCAGAGGAAGCCCAGGCAGGACCCGGTAATGGCCCCGCATACCACGGCCAGTTCGCCCGAGTATTCAATGTGATTAAAATGCAGATACGCCGCCCAGCGCAGATCGCCGGTGACATAGGCCAGCGCCAGAAATGCGAAGCTGACAATGGCCATGCAACCCGCGGCCAGGCCGTCCATGCCGTCGGTTAAGTTCACGGCGTTGCTGGTGCCGGTGATCACGATGACGGTGATGACCACGAACACGGCCGGCAGCATCACCATGTCTTTGGGCAGGAAGGGCCAATTCAGATAATGGGCCTGGTTGTAGTTGCCATGGTTGTAGACAAAAATGGCCAGCAGCACGCCCAAGCCAATTTGAAAGAGCAATTTTTCCCAGGCCAGAAGACCATCGCGGCTGCCGGGCGTGCGCCGGCCGGTGGTGAGTTTCAGCCAGTCGTCGATGGCGCCTAAACCGGCGAGGTAGATCATGCAAAACATGGCCATTTTTACATAAAAATCATCAATGCGGGCAAACAACATGGTGGTAATGAAGATCGATGCGACGATAATAATGCCGCCCATCGTGGGCGTGTTGCCCTTGTGCTTGGTGAGTTCGTTCAGGGTGGCGTTGTGAAATTCGGGCCGGTCGCCCACCTTTTGGCGAATCAACCAGCGAATGGTGCGGCCGCCGATGAGCAGCACGCATAAAAAACTTCCCATGATCGCACAGGCGGCGCGAAAGATGACCAGGGAGAAGGCGCCGTGACCGGACACCCAATGGTGTGCTGCCATCCACATGTAAAGCCAATATAACACGAGCGCGATTCCTTCCCCGCGGCCACGCGGGTTACGAAGTGGCCGCAGCGCAGGGCAAACTGAACGGCGCCAAAAGCGTCTCCAAAGCCATGCCGCGCGACCCCTTTAGCAAGATAAAATCGCCATCACGAAACAGCGTTGCCGCAGCGGCCCGCGCCTCGGCCATGCTGGCAAAATGCGTGACGGGCGCCCCGGCAACCGCGGCGGCGTTGGCGGCGTGTTTCATTTGCGGACCACATAGAATAAACACCTCTGCTGCCGCCGATGCAAGCGAACGTCCTAAAATGGCGTGTAATTTTTCGCTCTGCCGGCCCAACTCAAGCATATCGCCCAGCACCACCACCCGCCGACCGGTGCATCCGGCCGGCAACGCAAGGCCGCAAAAGGTGTCTAACGCGGCATCCATACTGCTGGGGTTGGCGTTGTATGCGTCATTCAACACCGTCAGGGCGCCAACCCGCTGCATTTGCATGCGCATCGCGGCGGGCTGCACGCGCCGCAGGCCGCGTCGAATTTCATGGTTGGTAACGCCCAGATACCGCGCCACCAGCATGGCCAGGGCCGCGTTGGTCACGTTGTGCCGGCCCACCAGTGGAATTGCGAAACTTTCGCCCCACGCCCGGAAACCAAAGCCGGTTTCATTGGCCACAATTTCATCGATCTCCAATGCCGCCCCAGTCCCCGCAGGCCCGGCGGTGATCTGCTCCAAGGCGCGGCCAGCAAGAACCCGCGTAATCGCGGCGATCAAATGATCGTCCGGCGCCGATACTGCGCCGGCGCCGCCCCCGTCGCGCGGGTACACCAGCGCGCCATTGTTATGCACAAACCCTGCGATGGCCGCAGCCGTGGCGG
>JAJZCU010000083.1 GCA_021828935.1 Planctomycetota bacterium
TCCACGACGCTGCCGTTCGGGGCATTGGAAAAGGCGCCACTTAAACCGTAGTTCCTAGCCATTCCGCCTATTAAGTTTTTGCAAACCCCTTGTAAATGGCGATTTTTATGCCGTTTCGGCACACGAAACAGCCGATTTTGTACCCATGTAAATTGCGTTTATGCGCTTGACTCTATTGCGGTTTATTCTTACTCTGTGTGCATGTGCATTAAAAGAGATTTAAACCGTTCTCCAATGGTTTGGCCGCACTGTCGTGGAGCTGCCATCCGCCGTTCCGCGTCGTTAAATCGCCAAATACACCGGTATTTCCCTTACGCGTTAGCGCCGAGGCGTTGCAGAGCACCCCCCAGGCTGCATTCCTGCCTGTGCCCAGTAAACCGGGGGCGAAAAATTGAAAAAAAACTTATTCCATGCGGGTTTTGTGATTTTTGCGGCAGGAACTACGGCTTAAACCATTCACGCTGCTTAACAGGGTGTAACTTGAAGTGGCGCCGACGCCCGCCGCGGAGGCGTCAACGTTCAGCAGCCCGTTAAGGGTGGCCCCATTGCCCACGGTTAGAAATGTGTGCGCACCGCCACCGGGCGTCAATGTTATGTCCAGCGCGCCGGCCGCCGATTGCGTGAAATTTCCAGCAATGTTCATGCTGCCCACGCCAATGTTGAGTACGCCGGCGTTGTTCAAACTGCCGACCACCTTAAGACTGGCCTGCTGGAGAAGCTGAAATGTGCCGTCATTTTCTGTTAACGTATTAAACGCGGTCTGAAGCGCCGGCCCCGCATTGCCGGATCCAATGGCGACCGCCGCCTTGACAGCCGATGCCGACGCCGATGCCGATGCCGACGGCGTTAATTTTTGGTAGCCAATATAAGCCGTGTTTCCGGGGTACACCTTGACGGCGCCATTGTTAACAATGCTCATGCCGTAGAGCGTCTCGCCGGTGGTTGTAGCCGATCCAACGATAATCGTGCCATCGTTGGTGCTGGAAAAATCCCCATAAACGTAGGCGGAGCTTGGGCGCCGGAGTTGAAAGCGGTGATCACGGCGGTTTTCGCGAGCACAAGGTCGGTGACTGAATTTAACTGGCTCCCGTTCCCGCTTAAAACGACGTTCCCCGCGACGGTTGACGCGGGAATGGAACTGCCCGCGATCCCCACGCTAAGACTGTCGTTGGCGCCGGTTAATTTCACAGCATATCCGTTGAAATTCAGCGCCACGGGGTTGGCCGGGGAGTTGACAATACTGAGGTCGGCCTTGGGCTGGTTCAGCACAAAGTTGGCGCCCAGGGTGACGTTTTGAAGCGTGGCCACGTAATTGGTAAGGAAGTTGTTCCCCGAAACGGCAAGTTCCGGCGCCGCGGGCGTCCCGCCCTGGATCACCGTTCCGCCGGTAATAGTACCCTGAAAATTGTAAATCCCCGTTGCATTATTAAAGGTGAAAGTATCTCCAGCGTTATTAACGTATCCGGTAAGGTTGACCGTGGCCCCGGAACGCAGGAAGGCGCCTCCGCCCCCGCCGCTTTCGCCGGCTGTCGGCTGGATATCCGTGGATGAAAAATGGCCGCCAAGATTGATGGTGGACCCGGCCTTTGCGTCAATTGTGCCGGTGCTGGTCCAGGTTCCCCCGAAGGTAAGCGTATTTCCGCCGTAAACCGTGATTGTTCCGGTGTTGTTCAGGGTTCCGTCGCTCTCGACCATGGTCACCGTTTCGCCGGATGTCGTGGCCGTGCCGACGTTAATCGATCCCTGATTATTAGCCGTCCCGCTCCATACCGTGAAGCCGGCCGTTTGCGTTGCGCTGTTGGGACTCCACGCATTGACCGCGGCGGTGGGAAGAATGGTTGTGGTGGAAAGCGGACCGTTTGCAAACACCGCGCCCGCGGCGGTTAGGTTGACCGTACCGTTATCCGTTTGCGCGACGTATTGCTGCGTCGCGTAATCGTAGGCGGAGTTGAACTCCAGCGTGCTCTGGCCGGTGACGTTGATCACATGGCCGCTGAAATTCAGTCCCGTTGAGTTCGCGGCGGTATTGTTAATGTTCAGCGTGGCGCCCGCCCGGTTGAGGGTCAAGTCTCCGGCCAGCGTAACGTTCTGCAGGGTGGGCGTGAGCAACACGCCCAGACTCGGCGCGAGGTACGGATTGCCATGGGCGTCATTTTGCACCAGGAGTTTGCCGTTTTCAATAACGCCCATGAGATGGAACGCGCCGGAATTGCTGTTAAACGCGGCGGTGGCGCCGTTGTCATTCATCGTGCCGGTGATGTACACGGTGGCGCCGTTCGCCATAAAAACCGCATTGGCTCCGGTTGCCGCAACGCCGATGTCCCGCGGGAGGAACGAACCGCCAAGATTAATAACCGCGGCCGGGGCTCCGACAATCGCGCCGGCGTTGCTCCAGGAGTTCGCCAATGAAAGCGTGCCGCCGGCCTGGACGGTAATCAAGCCAGTGGGCGAATTTGTGAAAGCGGTGGGCTCAATGTTGAGGCTATTGCCAGGGGCAATGGTTATCGCGCCGCTGTTATCAAACGTATTCAGACCGTAAATTTGTAGCAAGTTTCCCGTTGCGGGGCTACGGTCAACGTTGAGTGACCCGAGATTGGCCAAGGTCAACGGCGCGTTGCCATTGTATGCGCCTGTGATGCCAGACTCGCCCCCTGATATATTCACAACGGCGTCTGGGGCGATGGTCAACGAGCCGTCGGTTTGCAGCACGATTCCAGAGCCGGAGAGGTCCAATGTGCCGTCAATGGTTTGCCCCTGCGTGGCCGAGGCGTCGTGATAGAACAGGCCGCCGCCCGTGGCCAGCGTATGACCGGCAAAAGCCAGGCCCTGACCGTTCGACAAAGTGTTATCAATCTGGAGAATCCCCGCGCTCTGCGAAAAATTCCAGTCATTGGCCATCGTGACATTCTGCAACGTGGGATAGCTGGTGCTGGGATAGAAACCCGTAAGCTTGAGGTAGGCGTTGCCCTGCGAATTGGTATCGACGGCAACGGCGCCGCCTTCAATGGTTCCATAAAAATTGAACACCCCGTGCGCCGCGGAAAAAGTCGCAGTGTTGTTCGCGTTGTTCATTGTTCCATAAAGATCTACGGTCGCGCCATGGGACGCCAGCACTCCTTGCGGCCCGCTTCCGGCGAGCCCAACATCCGCGGACCGGTAGTCTCCCAACAAATTGATCACGGCCCCCGCGGCGCCGGTGATCGTCCCCAGGTTGCTCCAATGCTGTACCGCATCGTTGCGAAAGGTCCGCACGCCCATGTTCAGGGTGTTGCTGGCCCCAACATTGATTTCTCCGGCGGCGGCATTCGCCGCCCCGCCCACCCCGGTCGTATTGGTCGCCTGGATATTGAGATAGTTGAATCGGCCCGTTACATTGATGGTTCCGTTATTTGTAAAACCGGTGGGATTGATAAACAGGGAGTAGGTATTGGTTTTGGCCCTGCCGGCATTGATGACGCCGTTATTGGTGATCGCGAAACCGGTCTCATTGCCCAGGCTCGAACTGCCGCCAAAACCACTGAGATAACCGTTGATTGTGCCACTGGACATGACCGTTAAATTTCCCGAATCTGACGCCAAAACGGCGTTATTACCCACCAGGTTCACAGTGCCATTCAAAGCCGGCGCGCCCAATGTTTCAGTGCTTCCCGCCGGCGCCACGTTAAACAGGATTTGCGGCGCGGCGCCGGAGAGCGTGATGGCATGCCCATTGAAATTCAGGCCGTCCCCATTGGCGGCCGCATTAATGGTCAGAGAAGAAAGCGTTGGATCAACGTTCAGGACGGCCAATCCCTTGGCGCCATCAACGGTCACTGCATATGTGGCGCTGGCCGTATTATTGGGGTATGCCGTGGCGGGGTTCCAATTCGCGGGGTTGTTCCAGAGTCCGGTTTTCGCCGCGTTGGTCCATGTCGCCGTGTTTGACTGCGCGCCCGCCCGCTTGGCTAAAATGCCACAAATCCCCACCGCGGACGCCAGCCGAATCACTGCGAAAAATTTACATTTTTTCATGGCATTATGCCTCCATTTTTCCCCCGGCGGGCCAAAATGGCCCGCGCTGCGACATTGCGAATGCAGTGTCAACACGCTGGAGTGTACCGACGCGCCGCCCGATACGCCAAGTTCCCGCCGCCGTGAGGCGCCGTGAGCCGCGCCGCCGCAGCACTCAGGTCAACATTCACACGACTGCGGCTGGTCCGGCAGGTTTTCTACTGCGCACCGGTGGCCCTGGCCACGGCTCTGGCTTCCCGGCCCCGTGCGATAAGATTGCTTTTGCAACGCCGCACCAACTGGTTTACGTCGTACCCGGAAAGCCCGTATTTCGCCCCCACCGTTGTAAAAAGCTGAGATTCCTGACTGTCCACGCCGCCATCGGCCAGCGCCTGCGTGATCATACTGCCCAGCCAGTTCTGCGCCTGGTTGCCGTCCATGGGCTGGGGCGCATGCAACTGCCCGCTTTGCGCTGCGGTAATCATAATTTTCAGCCGATCGGCCGAGACGTTGCGGTTCTCCGCCACCCGCATGAGCATGGTTTCTTCCGCCGGTTGCAGCGCCTGGTTTTGTACCACCGCATTGACCATCCATGCCACCAAACCCGACGTTTCCGGCAGCGGCATGCCGCCGGGCAGGTGCGTTAAATGCGGCAACAACGGCGGGCTGCCCGCGACTATTGACGCCCCGCCAATGATTGCCGCCGGCGATGCGCCATCCCCGGCCGGGGTCGCAGCGGCGCCGCCCGCGGCCGCCGCAGCCAGTGCGGCGTGGCTGGAGATGGCCGCCGACAACGTATTATAATTTCCTGTCAACATCTGCGTGGCCACGGACATCTTCAAATTGCTTAGCAACTTCTGGGCCTGCGGCGTGGACATGGGCCAAACCTCCGCCAAGGCCCATGATCGCGAGCCATCATTTAGCACCGCGCCGCAAAAGCTGCACGTATCGGCGGCGTCATCGGTGATTGGCGCCCCGCAGTTCGGGCAATGGGCGGATGAAATGCTCATGTTTGCATTGGTCTTAACACCCGCCTGGCGCATCGCCACAAAAAGCGTGTGGCCCACAACGCCCTGGCCGGTGGGCTGCTGCTTTCCGCCCACGGCACAATTCATCTGCATACCAGACCAGCGGACTTCCACCATGGCCAGCGTTTGTTGCGGCGTCTGCGCCACACCCAGCGTGCGCACCGCGCCCACGGCGCAGTCTGATACGTAACGCCGCTGACCCGTGGAATCCGGCCGCAGCCGCGGTTCATAATTTTGACAAAATTCGGGGCTGGCCACCTTTTTCAGCGGATCAATCTTGCCCAGACGGTCCGCCAGTTCCTTCCTCCAAAACATGACCGAAGTACTGTCTTCCAAATCAGCCACGTTGAAATCAGGATCGCTCTGGCGCAGCTCCGCCACGCCGGGCAAATCCTGCGGCTGCCGGGCTCGAAATTCCGATTCCTGCGTGATCTCGGTAAGCACCCAATCATATTGCCCGCTGCGCAAAATCGCATGACAGCTTTGGCAAATGGCCGTGGCGTTCATGGCAATCGGCGCCCCGCAGTTCGGGCAGTGCCCTTCAATCAAGCCCGCCTTGTCCAGCGTCTTGGCGCCCAGCCGGCGGAGAAATGTCCAATATTCAACAAAAGGAGCGTCTTCGCGCGGTCCAGGCAGCGGCTGATTGTTTGACAATGCCACCCGGTAATCCACCGCGGTTGCCTCAATGGCCACAGTAATACAATCAAACACATGGTCATAGTACATGGCCGCAAGCCGCACCAGCTTCACTTGAATGCGGTCCATCTGGTCGTGGTAGTTCTCGTCGCGTTGTTCGCGAAATTGCAGCGTGAAGCGTTCATAAATGCCGTCGGAAATAAAGGGGCGGGCGCGTTCCATGTTCTGTTTGCACCAGGTGTCCTGAATGATAAGAAAAGCGGCGGTGACGCGCTGGTAAAAGGCGGCTTCATTAAAGGCCGGATCGTGATTTTGCAGGATGGAAATCGACGATTGCCGCGTGTTGTCCCCCATTGCCTGGATGCCAGATTGCAGCTGTCCGGTCTGATAAACCCGCCATATCCAGCGGTGAAACACGGCCACAAACAGCAGTACGACCAACGTGATTGGCACGCCCACCAGGGGGTAGTTAATACAGAAATCGATCCAATAAAAAAGAATCCAGAAAATGCCGCCACCGCCGCCGTGGCCCCCGCCGCCCCCGCCGGAAAATCCTTCACCCCCGCCCGCCCGCGCCAGCGCCGTGGTGGCCAGCAGAAACGGCGCCGCCAGCGCGCTGGTAATTAGCAGCCGCCGGACCGGCGCCGCCCCGAGAGTACGAAGTTTCTTAATCATTGCCGCATTGTACGGCATGGCGGGGAATCAGCAATGCCCGGCGTGGCGGACCAGTCTAATTCGGACACGGGCGCCCCCCGGGCCGGGCGCCGGCAGTTGTTGCTTTGCACGGTTGCGCCAGCGCATTATGATGCGCATTCGCCTGGGCAACAATTGCACTTTTGGAAGTTATTTTATGCTAAATAAACGACGCACGGCGGTCGCGTTGGCGTTGGCGCTCGCCGCATTTTCTTCGTCCGCCGGGGCCGCGTCGCTGGCGGCGCGCATGCCGCCGAAAAGCTTGCTGTACGTTCAGTGGAACGGCGCCGCCCTGACCCGCGGATACAAGACTTCCCGGCTGCGGGCCATCGCCCGTGCGTCGGGTGTGCATACAAACCTTGCGGCCCGCGTGTTCAAAAGCCTGTTCCCGTTCAACCAGTCCCCCGCCAGCAGCCGTGCATTAATACGTCTGGCCATGAAGCACCCGGGCGCGCTTGCGGTGGTGATGAAGAACGATCACCGTGGCGGTGGCCGCAGCGCCATTACCCTCATGGCCCTGCGCGCCGGCAAGAAGAGTGCCAAGGCCTTCAAACTCATGCGCGGCATCACGAAGGATTATGCGACTGCCAAAGTGCCGTTTGAAACGTACCTGGCCTACCGCGCCGGCGGCTGCGTGGTGCTGCAGGAATCACGGCGCCTGCGGAAACCGGCGTTCAGAATCCGCAGCGGCACGTCACCTATCGTGCGCCTGCGAGAACAGCTCGGCCATTCGCCGATCTTTTTCTATGCGAATATCCATACCGCTTGGCGCGATTCCATGAGCCACGAAGTTCCGCCGCAACGCATCCTTATGCGCATCATGGGCGGCGCCTCGGTTAACGCCCTGGCCGGCACGTTGCAGTTTTCCGGCCACGACTGCCTGACACGGCTTATCCTGACATTTCACAAAAAACCCTCCGGGCTGCTGGCTTCCTGTGTTCAACCAACATCGGCGGCCGCGTTGAACCTGGTTCCACGCCACGCGGTTTCCTTCGCATCCACCAGCGTCAATGTCAGCAAAGATTTTACCGCCCTGGCGGCTTGGTTTTTGTTGGGCCGCAGTTCTTCCGGCCAAGGCCAGCCCGCGCAGCCAAATCCCAGGGCCGTTGAGCACAAAATTCAGGCCATGGTGCTCCAGCAATTTCACGTCCACTTGCGGCGCAGCCTGCTTGAGCCGCTTTCCGGAACCTGGGTGGCGTACCAATTGGCCGGCCCGGGCGGCGCATTGCAGGACCCTGTTTTTGTCCATCCACTGAAATCGCCGCAGGCGCTTGGCGGCGCCATCAGCAGTATTGCTATAAAACTAAATCAACTGTGGAAAAGCCAGGGGCGGCCCATGAACATTGCCATGACAAACAATGGCGCCACGCGGTTGTACACAATGAAGCTGGGCCGCTTCTCCCCCACCCTGGCCATCGCCCACAATTCGCTTTACCTTTGCCCCAGTGATCGTGCGGCGCTGGCTGCGGCAATGCGCCGGGCCGGCGGCGCGGGCGTGGCGGCAAACCCGTCTTTCACCGCATTAAAAAATCGTCTGCATGTTCCATCGGGCGTCCACGCCGCGTACAGCTTTGCCCGGACAAAGCCGCTGCTGAAGGTGATCCTGAGCATTTTTAAGCAGCAAATCCAGCCGCGGCTGCG
>JAJZCU010000084.1 GCA_021828935.1 Planctomycetota bacterium
ACACAACGATCTGGCTTTTGATCATGTACGCCCACCGCCGCTCCGGAAGAATAGTAAAAAACGCAGAGGCGCAGAGACCGCGGAGACCCACGGCGGGAGCGGCGTGAGAACGGTATCTTTTGGGGATCGCCCGCAATCAAACTTTAGCAAACATTTCCAGCACGTCCGCGAAGACCGTGTCGGACAGCGGCCAGGCGTGTTGGGTGAGGCGCACATGCGTCGGGGTAATGTTTAATAGTTCGATGGCGCCATAGCGCGCGGTCAGCGGTTGCAGAATTTCTCCGGCATCCAGTCCGGTGCGGTCTGCAAAGGCGGCGCGATCAATGCCCGCGGTGGTGCGCAGCATCAGCATGGCCAGTTCGCCCCAGCGGCGGGGGCCCGAAAGATGTTCCATTTCCACCACTGGCAAAACTTCCCGGCGCAGTGCCTGCAAATAATGCGTCAGATTTCGCACGCCGGCCCAGCGGTAGCCGCTGTGATGTGCCGCGGCTGATGGACCCCACGCCAATGCGTTTCCGCCGCTCCAATAGTGCAAGTTGTGCCGACAGGTCTTTCCAGGCCGGGCAAAATTAGAAATTTCATATTGTTCCAATCCGGCGGCGCCCAGCGTGTCACGGATGCGTTGAAACATGTCCAGTTCCACCGATTCATCGCATGGAGAAAATTCGCCGCGCTTCAGGCGCGCCGTCAGCGGAGTGTTCGGTTCATACATGAGGTTGTAACAGGAAATGTGATCTGGTTGGCATTGCAGGGCCTGATGAAGATTATCGGCCAGCGTGGCCATGGTTTGCCCCGGAATGCCAAAAATCAGATCAAGATTAATGTTATGAATTCCCGCCCGCCGGGCAGTTTCCATTGCGGCTGGCACATGGGCCGGGTCGTGGTCACGTTGCAGCGTGAGCAGTTCGGCGCCTTGGAATGACTGGGCCCCAAAGCTGATGCGATTCACGCCGGCGGCGGCCAATACTTGGGCGCGGGCATCGTCAAAAGTGTTGGGATTGGCTTCCACCGTAAATTCGCGCAGCCCGGCCAAGTCTGCGCGTTCATGCAAAATGGCCAGCAGCTTGGTTAAATCTCCCGGCGCCAGCAGCGTGGGGGTGCCCCCGCCAATGAAAATGGTTTCTGGTGCAGGCCGGCCAAGGTGTGCAACTTCGAGGCTGGCCTGCGTGCGTAACGCCTGCAAAAACTCGGGCGCCTGTTGCAGATGTCCCGCCAGCGAATAAAAATCGCAGTAGTGGCATTTTACTGAACAGAACGGCACATGCACATACAGTGCGGCAACCGATCCTTCCAACGCCCGCGATGGCGGAAGACGGCTGTAAGGGGGCGCCGGAACCGCGATGGGCAATAGCGTGGTGTGCGGCGTGGGCATAGATCAACATGTTCCGCTAAGGGCGCCTGAACGCTGCATTAGACTCCATTGGCGTCATTGGGACAACAATCCGGGCCATTCCGGGCGCGATTCGCATTGTAAATTTTGGTCTTCCACTTTTTCTGATTACCCTTGAATTAACCCGCCCGCGGCGATACGGTTATGAATATTGGTAGTATCACGCGCTGGTGGCGGAGTGCCGGTGATGATGAACAACGTCCAATTCATCTGTTAGAGGAAACGCCATGCAGGTCAAACTTGTCATGTTCAAAGAAGATGGCGAACGCCGCGATTTTCCCATTCCTGACAGCATCGCCACTGTTGGCCGGGGAGAGGAATGCGATCTACAGGTGCCGCTGGCCGCGATCTCGCGCCGCCACTGCCAGATTGTACAGGAAGATGAGCAACTGATTCTGCGCGACATGGGCAGCACCAACGGCACCTACCACAATGAACAGCGCGTCCAGGAAGCGGTGCTGGAACCCGGCGACCATGTGCGCGTGGGGCCGGTCATATTCACCGTGGTCATTAACGATCAGCCGACACACATTGAGCCCGTGCGCACTCTGCTGGACGCCAGCACCGAAGAAATGCCCACGCACACCGGTAAGGCGGCGCAGGCCAACACCGTTGATGTCGGCGCCGACAGCGACATGGATGATGATCTGGACGCCCCGCATACGGCCTTGGATGCGTTGGCCGGTCGCGATGACTCCGCCGCGGGAGGAAGCCAGGCCGGCGATGATCCGCTGTCGGCTCTGGCGGCGTTGAACAAACCGAAGCCCAAGGCTTGACGGCAGTACGGGCCGGGCGAAGCTACACCTACCGGCCGCGGGGACACAATTCTGCGGGAAAACCTTTTTGGCCGGGCCGTTGGATCTTGGCAGAATGTTTGCCGTCAGCGGGGCAGCACAGGGTGCGTGAATGCCCACGACGATGGAAGGTTATAAATAAACCGCTGAGGCGCCCAGATCGCTGAGACGTCGTTGGAGGGACGAGGGGCGGGGATTTTTGAGGGGCTTGGGTTAAAAGAGGTGGCCACAATGGGGGGTGGCAATCCTGGCCGCCGGATCGCACGCATGCCGTTATAGATCGAATCTTGTGGTAGACATACCTACGCCGGGCTGGAAGCGCTGGAAGCCCGCCCCCGATCACGGTTCAAGCATTGGATGTGTCCGGTCAAGCGGTAGGATGGTGCAGATTGTTCTCCGTAATAGAACTCTTCGCCTTGTTCCAGCCGATAAACCTGCTATGATTGTTCTGTGATACAGAATTCCTGGAAATCCCAGAAATCGCCATTCAAACGCGGAGACCAAAAAACATGCCCCTACACGACAGGCTTAAATACGCGCGGGAGCGTGCCAGCCTTTCCGGGCCGCAGGTTAGGGAACGCACTGGCGTTGGCGAATCGTCCCTGTCCGAATTTGAGAACGGGAAGCGCGAGCCCAGTTTGAGTCAGTTGCAAAAACTGGCCGAGGTGTACCGCCGCTCCGTCGCATTTTTTCTTGCCGAAGGGCCGCTCACGCCAGAGCCCGCGGTGCTGTGGCGCATGCGCCCCACGCAGCACGCGGAAGAGACTGAGGTTAAATTCCTTCGCCTCTGCGAGCAGTATCACAACCTGGAAATGTGGTGCGACGACCATGCGCCAGTCTGCCTGCCGCCTGCCACGGGAGACCCCACCCGCTACGGATATTCCCAGGCTGAAGAGTTAGCCAAGCGCATCCGACAAGAGTTGCAGCTTGGCGACCGGCCCGGACTGTCGCTTTTGGCCACTCTCGAAGAGGTCTGTGGGGTGAAGGTCTTCCATCTGGAATTCGAGCCTTCGGGCACGGCCGCGTCGGCAGTGTCAGAAACCTTTGGCGCGGCCGTTTTGCTCAATTCCAAAAACGACCGTTGTCAACGCAATGAGGACCTGGCGCACGAGTTGTTCCACCTGCTCACATGGCCGATCTTCCACCCCACTGCCGAGGCGACCACAATCGTCGGGGGTCTCGAAGAGGATCTGGCGACATGCTTCGCCAGGAATTTGTTATTGCCAGCCGATCCATTCCGCACGGCTATCAATTTACGCATGCGCGACGGCAAGATGAAAATCGAGTCGCTGTTTGATGTGGCGAGGGAATTTGATGTGCCGGCTTCATGCGTGTTGTTGCAATTGTATTTTCTGTATGCGTGCGGGCCCGCAGGGGCGGATCAGGCCAAGCGGGAAATCGGGATGGCCAAGGCGCTCACGCCATCCTTGCAGGACCGACAGAATCAGAAGCCCCATCCGTGGCCGGCGCGATATCATGCTCTGGCCGTGAGGGCGCTGCGCCATGGCGAACTTGCGATTGGTCGTTTCGCCGAGTACCTGAACATCACGCGGCAGGAAGCAATGCGCTTCGTCGAACAGGAGATCCCGGACGGTGAAGAAATTCAAGTTACTCCTGCTTGACGCCAATGTGGTTATTGAGGTATTCCGGCACGGACTGTGGGACAAGATCATCGCGAAATGCGACCTCTATCTTGCGCGCACCGCCGTCGACGAGGCGCACTTTTTCCTTGACGCCAATGGCGACCAGCAACCGATCGACCTGACGCCCCACATCAATGCCAACGTGATCACGGTCTTTGAACTCAAGCCTTCTGACTTATCTGATTTGCGTGCCCAATTTGATCCCAGTTATTTTGAGAAGCTGGACCCCGGTGAGACGGAATCCATGGCCTATCTGCTTCGGCTCGGGGAACAGTCCCAGATATGTTCCGCCGACAAGATTGTCTACCGTGTGTTGGGGCGTATGGGCCGTTCTGAGCAGGGCGTATCCCTGGAAGAGGTGTTAAGTCAGGCTGGGCTTTCGCGGAAACTTGGCCGAGAGTTCTGCCGCGAGTATCGTGAGCAGTGGACGCGGAAAGGTTTTGAGGAGGGCTTGAGCCGGTGAAATGGGTTGGCGTAACGCTTGGCACCGATGGGAGATCATAAATAAAACGCTGAGGCGCGGAAAGCGTTGGGACGACGTTGGAGGGGCGAGGGTGGATTTTGAGGGGCGTGGGGTTAAAAGGGGGGCAGCCATCTTGGCCGCCGGATTGTATGCCAGATCGCGACGCTGGATCCAATGCTGTTATGGGCATGAGCGCGTCGGGATTCCGGCGCGAATTCCCTGTCCGGCCCGCATCGCTTCGCGCCGCAGGCTAATCACAATCAGCAATACGGCGTGGCGTTCGGCGTCGCTCAGCGGCGCGCCGGCCGCGCTGTCGATCAAGTAATCGGCGGCGCGATACAGGCTCCGCAGGGTTTCGCGTGCTTTTGTTGCGTCGGGCGCGGCACTGTCGGGTGGTAGGCCATGGAATTCCACGGTGGGGGGGCGGTGGCGTGCGTGGCGGCGCGATGCTGTTCAAGCCATTGTGATGTTCGGCGTGAAAGCCTTGCGGGGCGGCGGCATGGCCATGGATTTTGCCTGCTAAAAAGGTGTCGTCCACGGTGGGGTGTGTTGTCGTTGAGTGCGATTCTTCCAGATTAGGCTCGGTGCCGGGCCAGTTTCCCCGCGGCGTTCAGGGCCGCGGGGCGTGCGCCGCAGCCGCAGCCCATTTTGCGGCCTTCGGCGGATTCTTCGCCACCCCAAGGCCATAATGGTACATGATGGCCAACCCGACCATCGCGTTCCTGCTGCCCGCCGCAGCCCCTTTTCGATACCATTTCATGGCTTTGGCGTAGTCCACCGGCACGCCCTGGCCGACGCGGTACAGATCGCCGATTGTAGCCATCGCGCCTCCGCTGCCCGCCGTAGCCCCTTTGTGATACCATTTCATGGCCTTCGCATAATCCACCGGGACGCCTTGGCCGTGGTCGTACAAAAGGCCGATGCCAAACATCGCGTCCCTGTTGCCCGCCGCAGCCCCTTTGTGGAACCATTTCATCGCCTTGGCGTAGTCCACCGGCACGCCTTGGCCGACGCGGTACAGAGCGCCGATTGTAGCCATCGCGCCTCCGCTGCCCGCCGCAGCCCCTTTGTGGAACCATTTCACGGCCTTCGCATAATCCACCGGGACGCCTTGACCGAGGTCGTACAGAATGCCGATCTCGCGCATCGCGTTCCCGTCGCCCGCTGCGGCACCTTTGCGGAACCATTTCATGGCCTTGGCGTAATTCACTGGCACGCCCTGGCCGTTTTTGTACAGAAAGGCGAGGTCATCCATCGCGTTCCCGTCGCCCGCTGCGGCACCTTTGCGGAACCATTTCATGGCCTTGGCGTAATTCACCGGCACGCCGTGGCCGTTTTTGTACAGAAAGGCGAGGTCATCCATCGCGATCCCGTTGCCCGCTGCGGCCCCTTCGCGATACCATTTCATGGCCTTGGCGTAGTTGACTGTGACGCCTCGGCCGCGATCGTACAGGAGGCCGACTTCACACATCGCGAAGCCGTTGCCCGCTGCGGCCCCTTCGCGATACCATTTCATGGCCTTCGCGTAATTGACTGTGACGCCTTGGCCCGTAGCGTACAGCCCGCCGACTTCACACATCGCGTCCCCGCTGCCTGCTGCGGCGCTGCGCTGAAAATCGGCCAGCGCCCGGCGGTAGTGGCCGACGATTTCCGCAACGATACCGCGCACCAGGGCGCTACGGCCGCGCATATCGCGCACGGACTGGCGGCGTGCAATGGCCTTGCCAGGTCGTCCCGGCGGAATTGCGGCACGCACGGTCGGCGCTGGCTGTGGATGCAACGCCACCGGTAACAGCCGCACTGTGACGGCCAGCGGCAGCACAACGGCCGCGCCCACGAGCCAAGGCATACGGCCGCGGTTAGCGCGGCCGGGCGCATCGCCGAGGCGGGGGGTAGTGTTTGCAGCCATCGCCTCATCCTTTCGATCAATATGGTCCAGCCGCAGCAGTAACTTACCGATGCGGTGCCTTGTCCGCGGCCGCGGACCATTCCGCGGCCTTGCGCGGATTTTTCGCGACGCCAAGCCCCACGCTGTACGCAAAGGAAAGCCCTTGCATCGCGAGCTTGCTGCCCGCTGCGGCGCCCTTGCGATACCATTTCACGGCCTTGGCGTGGTCGCCCGGCGCGCCCCCTAAATCGTACATCGCGGCGATGCTGACCATCGCGGTTCTGCTGCCAGCCGCAGCCCCTCTGCGATACCATTGCATTTCCTTCGCGTTATCCACCGGCACGCCAAAGCCGCCCGCGTACAGATCGCCGACCGCGGCCATCGCTTCCCCGCTGCCCGCAGCGGCGCCTTTGCGGAACCATTTCATGGCCTTGGCGTAGTCCTGCGGAACGCTTTGGCCGAATCTGTACAGAAAGCCGATGTCGGCCATCGCCCGCCCGCTGCCCGCAGCGGCGCCTTTGCGGAACCACTTCATGGCCTTGGCGTAGTCCCAGCGGTGTTCGAAAAATCGGCCGACGCCCACCATCGCCCTTCCGCTGCCTGCGGCAGCCCCCTTGCGGTACCAATCCATTGCCTTGGCATGGTCCACCGGCACGCCCATGCCATTCTTGTACATTTGGCCGACACGGCACATGGCAACCCCGATTCCTGCCGCCGCCCCTTTGCGATACCATTTCATGGCCTTGGCGTAATTCACCGGCAAGCCTTGGCCGTTTTGGTACGAAGTGCCGATGCCACACATCGCTTCCCCGCTGCCCGCAGCGGCCCCTTTGCGGAACCATTTCACGGCCTTGGCGTAATCCACCGGAACGCCTTGGCCGTTCCGGTACAGAGAACCGATGTTAGACATCGCGAGCCCACTGCCCGCCGCGGCCCCCTTTCGATACCATTTCATTGCCCTGGCGTAGTCCACTGCTACACCCAGGCCACGCTGGTAGGACCAGCCGAGCCAAGCCATCCCGCGGCCGCTCCCCGCAGCCGCGCTGTGGCGAAAATCGGCCAACGCCCTGCCATATTGGCCGGAGTTTTTTGCGGCCATACCGCGCGCAATGGTCGCGGCCCCCGGCGGGGGCTGCGGAGGCGACGCCCGCACCGCAAGCGGCGATGCCCCAACCGCCAGTAACATAACAATCGCGCCTGCGAGCCAAGGCACAGGTCCGCGGCTAGCGCGGCCGGGCGCATCGCCGAAACGGGGGGTAACATTTGCAACCATCGCATCATCCTTTCGATCAACACGGTCCAGCCGCGGCAGTGGCTTCACTGCTGCGGCACCCGCGCCGCAGCCGCAGGCCATTTTGCGGCCTTCTGCGGATTTTTGCCACTGTGGTACGCAAGCGCCAGCAAACCAGCCATCGCACCCGCCGACAGCGGCAGATCCTCTTCCGATGCCACTCCACGGCCTTAGCGTAGCCGACCGGCACGCCTATGTCTAGTCATGGGGCTATGTGCGATGCCATGCCCGGCTGTGTGTGCTTTGACTATACCATTATGTCGGGCCGCCCACGCCCTTAAAATCGCCGAATTATTAACTGGCGCAATTGGCGGTACTGGGCGCCCGCAGCCAGCGGAAGTTTATAAGGTAAAACGCTGAGGCGCGGAGCGCGCTGAGATGACGTGGATTCCTGGAACAATGTTTCGGGGGCGCTGGGCCGAAGTTTCCGCAGCGGATTGCGGCGTTGGCACGAGGCTCCTTACCACGTAACCGGCGGCCCCTGACCCTC
>JAJZCU010000085.1 GCA_021828935.1 Planctomycetota bacterium
CGGCTGGGCCGCGGCGCAATAAAAATGGAGGAAGTATGGACGGTATGGGTTGCCGGCCGAAATGACCGTGACGGGTGTTTACTCGGAGAGCCTAAGTGCGGGGGCGCCGCGGTGCCGCGGCCACCATTTCTCACAGTTTTCTTTCATGCCGTCGCCCCTATAATCCGGCGATTGTCTGCGTGAAGGAAAGGCGCTGCCATGGCCAGGGTTTGTTTTATATTCGTTGCGGGGCTTAACGGGCGGCTGTTGGACCAGACTGCGAATCTCCCAACATTGTCGCAATTCAACCGGCGAACGGCCATAAAACCGGTGCTTCCCGCGCTAACATCGGTGATGCAGGCCACGGTGACCACGGGCATGTCGCCGGGGGAGCACGGAATTATTGCCAACGGCCTGTATACCCACAACCGGGCGGAATTGCTGTCATCGCTGGATTTATCAAGTTTTGCTGAGGCGCGGCGGCAGGTAAGCTTTTGGGAACAGGCCAACCGTCTCTTGGATTGCCCCCGGTTCTGGCGGGGCAGCTCTAAAAAAGTGGCAATGTTGTTTTGGCAGCAGTCCATGGGCGCCTCGGCGGATATTGTATTAACGCCCAAGCCGGAGCATTCGCCCGATGGCAAAACGTTTACCGCCTGCCACAGCAATCCGGCGACTTTGTACCCGCAGTTGGTGGCCGAACTGGGGCCATTCCCCTTGCAAAATTATTGGGGACCAATGGCCAACTTCACCAGCACCCAATGGATTGTGAAGGCGGCGCAAAGAATTTGGTCGCAATGCCCAACTGATTTGCAGCTTTTATACGTGCCGCATCTGGACTACAACCTGCAGCGGCTGGGGCCTGATGCTCCGGCGGTGCGCGAAGATTTACGCCAGGTGGATGGCGCCCTGGCGGAACTGATTGCCCGCGTACGCGGTGATGGCGGCATTCCGGTGGTGGCCGGCGACTATGGCATGAACGCGGTGGACACCGCTGTGGCGCCCAACCTGGCGCTGCGCCGCGCCGGGTTATTAACCACCCGCCCCGACGCCGCCGGCAAGCTGCTGGTAAATTATGATGAATCGGCGGCGTTTGCAATGGTGGATCATCAGATAGCCCATGTTTATTGCAATTCTGGTCGGGACGCCGGCGCAGCGCGCCTGCTGGGGGCGCTGCCGGGGGTGGACCGCGTGCTTACGGAGCCGTCTGAATTTGATGAGGCCGGTTTGAACCATGGCCGCAGCGGAGACATCGTGCTGCTGGCGAAGCCCAATGGCTGGTTCATGCATGATTGGTGGGAAACGGATGCGGAAAAACCGGCGTGGCAATTCGGCGTGGATATTCATAACAAACCCGGATACGACCCGCGGGAATTGTTTTTTGATCCTGTTAAAAAATGTGTGGCGCAGGATCCGGCCCTGGTGCGCGGCTCGCACGGCGTGTTTGGGACCAACGTGCAGGAATATCCGGCGCTGCTTACCGATGCGGCGTGTGCGCCCGCCGGTGGAGTGGTGGAGGCGGCCGCGCTTGCGCCGTGGCTGCACGGGTTAATTTGAAGCCAAATGGGGGGGGCCATCTTGGCCGCCGAATCGCGCGCCCACAATGTATTGCACGAAAAAATGCTGCTATAAGAATATTTGCGTCGGGCTGGAAGCCCACCCCCCATAGAGGCGCAACGCTGCTGGGGAAAAAGTGTCCTACGGCGCCGCACGGAGTAGCCCCGCGGAAATTCGGCAGCGTGGCCCGCTTTCTTGTTCTCGCCGTGCAGTTTACACTGCCCCCCATGAGAATCATTGCCTTGTTCAATCAAAAAGGCGGCGTGGGCAAGACCACCACCACTGCCAATCTGGGCGCGGCGCTGGCCGAGTCGCGGCGCAACGTGGTGCTGGTGGATTTAGACCCGCAGGCCAACTTAACCACCCACTTTGGCGTGGATCCGCCGGAAATCGCCGTGTCCACGTACCGCGTGTTGGCCGATGGCCTGCCGCTGGAAGAAGCATTTGTTGCGCGCGGCGAGTATTTGCGCATTGCGCCTTCCACCACCGATTTGGCGGCGGCGGAAGTGGAGTTGGTCAGCGTGGTGGGGCGCGAATTGTTGCTGCGCAGGATGGCGGACGTTCGCAAATTTTCCGCCGACTACGTGTTGATCGACTGCCCGCCGAGCCTGGGTTTATTAACGCTTAACGCCTTGGCCTGGGCCAATGAAGTGATCATCCCGTTGCAAGCCCATTTCCTGGCGCTGCAGGGCATGGCCAAGCTGTTTGAGACGTGCCATTTAGTTCGCAAACAAATCAATCCACGTTTGCGCATCAGCGGCATCCTACTGTGCCAGTATGAACAGCAGGCCCGCCTGACCGGCGAAGTGACCGATGAAGTGGAAAAATTTTTGGAAGCCAGCCGGGGTAAGAATGAGCCCTGGAGTGAAGCGGTGATTTTTGAAACCCATGTGCGGCGGAATATCAAACTTGCCGAGGCGCCAAGCTTCGGACAGAGCATTTTTCAATATGCGCCGCACAGCGCGGGGGCCGCTGATTATTCGGTGCTGGCGGAGGAAATTATGAAGATGGAAAAGAAACCGTAATTGAATTACTAAAATTTCCCTTGGTACATTTATGCCCTATGACACGTTGCAGGATTTTCTGGCCGCCCTGGGCCAGCGCGGTGAACTGAAGCGCATCGCCGCGCCGGTGAGTCCAATTCTGGAAATCGCGGAAATCGCGGACCGCGTCAGCAAATCTCCGGCCAGGGACGGCCATAATCCGCTGGAAGGGTCCAATTTTTCCGGTTGCGTGCCCCCGCCGCAGGGCACATTGAATCAGGCCTTGCTTTTCGAGCATGTCGCGGGGAGTGACATGCCGCTGGCGATCAACGCCTTTGGCTCTTATGCCCGCATGCATTTGGCGCTGGGTTGTGAAAATTTTGACGCCCTGGCCGCGAAACTCGGCGAACTTACGCGGCCGGAAATGCCCGTGGGCCTTTTGAACAAACTCAAGAAAGGCGTCGATTTTCTTCGCTTGGGAAATCTGGCCCCCAAAATCCGCGCGACCGGCGCATGCCAGGAAATTGTCCACACTGATGACGCCGATTTAAATGCGCTGCCGATCATCCAATGCTGGCCCGATGATGGCGGCCGGTACATTACCTTCGGCCAGGTGATCACGGAGCACCCGGAAACCCATGCCCGCAACATGGGCATGTACCGCGTGCAGGTGTTTGATAAACAACGCACGGCGATGCATTGGCACATGCACCATGATGGCGCCCGGCACTTCCGCGCATGGCAGGCGCTGGGCAAACCGTGCCCGCTGGCCATTACCCTGGGCGGGGAAAGCGTGCTGCCCTATGCCGCCACCGCGCCGCTGCCGCCGGGCATTGATGAGCACATGTTCGCAGGGTTTCTCATGGGCCGGCCGCTGGAACTTGTACCGTGCAAAACCATTCCACTGGCCGTTCCTGCAAATTGTGAAATTATTATTGAAGGGTGGGTGGACCCGCGTGAAACGGTGCTGGAAGGGCCGTTTGGCGATCACACCGGTTTTTATTCATTGGCCGATCATTACCCCGTGTTCCGCGTGACCGCGATCAGCCACCGCCGCAACTGCGTGTATCCTACCACCATTGTCGGGAAACCGCCGCAGGAAGATTATTATTTGGGTAAAGCCACCGAACGCGTCTTTTTACCCCTGCTGAAACTGCTGATTCCGGACATTCTGGATTATGACCTGCCGCTGTTCGGCGCCTTTCACAATTGCGCCTTTATTAAAATTCAGAAGCAGTACCCCTATCACGCCCGCAAGGTGATGAACGCGGTGTGGGGCGCCGGGCAGATGGCCTGGACCAAAATGCTGGTGGTGGTGGATGAGCAGGTGGACGTTCACAGCTTAAATGACGTGTTGTTTCATGTGGCGGCGAATGTTGACCCGGCCCGCGATACGCAAATTGTGCAGGGGCCGCTGGACATTTTGGACCACGCGGCGCCGTACTGCGGCGCGGGCAGCAAAATTGGCATTGACGCCACCAAGAAATGGCCGGGCGAAGGGGTGGTGCGTGACTGGCCGGCGGAAATTGTAATGGATGAGAAGACCCGGTCCCGGGTGACGGGGCGGTGGAAGGAATACGGGTTTTAATCGTTCAACCCGGCCGCCGGCTTTTCCACGCAGCTCCGCACCAGGGGCCATTTTAAGGTGGGGTTGGCGGGGTATTGCGCCGCGTTTCACGAATCATTGACTCTCGCACCGGTTTTGCTGATTGTCCCGGACTTGCTTATCATAAGCGGCCCGCAACGCGGGGCATTTTTTGTTTCGGTTGCGGACGACCATTAGGCTGTGCCCACCGACTGGCACGAACCGCCAGAACAACCATGCTGCAGCCGCGGCTGCGGAGGGATTCGTGCCAACATCACGTCATTATGAACATATCACCTTCCCGCGTCCGCGGCCCTGGCGGCTGCCCCAGGCGCCGCTGCTGCCCGTGGGAGGCGCCGTCGCCGGGGAAGAGCAAAGCGGCGAAACAACGCCTTGGGACGACGAGAACACGGCGTTCTTTCGCTGGCTTTTCGCACAAAATAATCTGGACTTCAGAACCTACCGGCTCGAGACGCTGCAACGCCGCTTCGCCGCATGTTTGCGCGCGTGCCATTCCAGTTCGGTGTGGGAAGCGCGGCGGCGGCTGGAAAATAATCCGGGGCTGGTTCCCGGCGCATTAAGCGCCCTGCTTCTGGGCGTGACCGCGTTTTTTCGTGACAACGCAGTGTTTGAGCAACTTGATAAACATCTATTGCCGCGGCTTGTTGCAGAACGTGAATACCTGCGGATCTGGAGCATCGGCTGCTCGGACGGCTCGGAACTGTATTCAGTGGCCATGCTTCTGGCGGAAAAGAATCTGCTGTCGCGATGTTATCTGGTCGGGTCCGACTGTCGCAGTGACGCCCTGGAACAGGCCCGCGCAGGGGTCTTTGACGCCGCCGCGGTCCGGCAAATCCCCGCCCATCTGGCCGCGAAATACCTGGACTTGGAACGCAACCGTCTGACCATCAGCCAACCGCTGCGTATGGCGGCGCGCTGGTGGCCCCAGGACGCCCTGAAAATTCCCGAAAGTTGCATCTGGGATATTATTCTGTGCCGCAACATGGCCATGTACTTAACCTCCACGGCCGCAGCGGGGCTGTGGCGCACCTTGGCCAATTCCGTGCGGCCCGGCGGCGTGTTGGTGCTGGGCAAAGCCGAACGCCCCACCAACGCCGCGGCATTTGTGTCTATTGGTCCCTGCCTGTACCAGCGTGCCCGAGGTTAATCCATGACCCCCACCCGTTCATTTGGCAAGATCACCCCCGCGATTGCGGGCTTCTTTAGCGCCGCCCTTATTACCGGCATCTTTATTTCCGACATGCTCCTGCCCAACGCCGTCATGACGCCCATTTTTTATGTTGTGGTGTTGGTGCTGGCCGCGTGGACGCGCCGCCGTTGGGCCGTATGGACCGCGGTGGCCGCCTCTATTGTTCTAACTGCCGCGGGCGCCTATTTTGGCCCCCATGGCGCCATCGCTGGTGAAGCTTTGCGCATCCAATGGGCGAACCGCTCCATGATCATTGCCGCCTGTGTTCTCACTGGCATCATCGCCGACTTATGGATTGGCAATGAACGGGAGGTGGAACAGCAACGCGAGGCGCTGGCGGAGCAGAACCAGCAGTTGGAAACCGGCAACCGCGAAATTGTCACGCGGGAAGAAGAAATCACCCGGCAGAATGAGGAATTGCAGGCCCAAACCGAAGAGCTCGAACGGCAGAGCGAAGAACTGCGTGTGAGCAATGAGGAGCTGGGCCGCCGCGAAAAAATGCTGGAGCGGCTGCTGGACTTAGCCCGTTCGCTGACCGCTGAAACCACGTACCTTTCCAAGGATGAAATTCTTTCTCGCATCTGCGAATCGCTGACTGAACTTACCCAGGGCACCGCCTCCACTGTCATGATGCAGGAGGACGGTTATCTGCGAGTGCATTGCCATCATGGCTTCGGCGCGCAGGGCATTCTTAACCAAACTATTCCCATGGATGAGTCGTTCGCTTCGCTGATCATCAGCCGTCTGCAAAGCGGCTTTGTCGAAGACATGGACACCCGGCCGGATTTGAAAATTCCGCAACCGGCGCTGGGCGACCGCCTGCGCTCGGTCTTAAGTTCGCCGCTGCAAATTGGCGGAAAGCTCATTGGTGTGGTCGAAATTTACAGCAATCAGCCGCGCAGTTGGAGCCCGGAGCAGGTGGCATTGATTGAATCCCTGGCGGCACAAACATCGATTAGTCTGTCGGCCGCGCAGTTGTTCGAGACGGCCCAGCGCGAACGGCGTCGCTTTGAAACCGTCGTGCAGACGCTGCCCCTGGCCATTTGCGTGGCCGATGATCCGCTGGGCAAGGTCATTCGCGTGAACCCCGCCGCCGCCGCCATGTTCAATGTTTCCGTGGGCGCCAATATCTCCCCTTTCAGTTCGGAGACCCAGCGAACGCGCCTTCAATTTTTTAAGAACACACGCGCCGTGGCCGATCAGGACACGCCTTTGCTGCGCGCGGTGATGCACGGCGAATCAACCACGGCGGAGGAGCTTGACGTGCTGTTTTCAAATAACATTCGCAAGTCATTGTTGATCAGTTCTGCGCCCATTGATGATGGCCACGGCACGATCGTCGGCGGCGTGATGGCCGCGGTGGATGTCACGCTGATGAAAAATCTGCAGCGGGAACTGGACGGTCGCCGCCGCGAGGCCGAAGAGGCCAGCCTCCGCAAGACGCGCTTTCTGGCGGCCATTTCGCACGACATTCGCACGCCCGTAAACGCCATTTCGTTAACCGCAAATCTATTGACCAGGGCCAGCCGCTCCCCGGCCATGGCCACGGAAATACCCAATATTGTTGGAGAACTCCGAAACAACACCGAGGCCCTGAACATTCTGGTACATGACCTGCTGGATGTGGCGCGGTTCGACACGGGCAAGGTTGAATTCCAGGAGACCGAATTTTCGCTGGCGGCTCTGATTGCCGACGAAACGCGGCAAATTCTGCCACTGGCCAATGAAAAGGGGCTGCAACTTCTGGTGGACCCGGTGGACCAGCCCATTTGGCTCCGCGCGGACAAAGTGAAATTGGCCCGCGTGCTGGCAAACTTGTTAGGAAATGCCATCAAGTTCACCGAACACGGCGTCGTGCGCATCCGCGCAACATTGGAAGACACGCAATCGGTCATCCAGGTAATCGACACGGGCATCGGAATTGCCGCCGATCAGCAAGCCCATATTTTTGATGAATTTACCCAGCTGCGCAACCCGGAACGCGACCGCTACAAAGGCGCCGGCCTGGGCCTGGCAATTTGCCGCCGGCTCATTGAAGCCATGGGCGGATCCATTGCTGTGGAAAGCCAGGAAGGCCGGGGCAGTACGTTCAGCGTGCGGCTGCCGGGGTCCGCATTGTTGGTGCGCGCCGCGTCGTTGCCGCCCAAGCCGCCGGCCCTGCCCGATCGCACGCTGGCGGGCATGAGCGTGCTCTTGGTGGAAGACCACGCCACCACGCGCTGGGCCACATCGCAAATTCTGCGCGCCGAGGGCGCCACAGTGTTTGAGGCCCACGACGCCACCGCCGGTCTGAAGATGCTGCGCGAACGCACCGTGGATGTGCTGCTGCTGGACATGATGCTGCCGGACATGGACGGCCGCGACGTGCTAAAAATTATCAAGACAGAAGAAATTAAAACCATGAAGGAAATCCTCGTACTCACCGGCGACGCCACGCTGGAACGCACCGCCGACGTAAAAGCCCTGGGCGCCGCGGAGCTGGTCAGCAAACCCATTAACATCCCCAACTTATTAACCACCCTGGGCGCCATGTATGAGCGCCTGCAAAGAACCCGCGGGCAGGCCGAAAATGCCGGCGAAACGCCGCCGAAATGATGGGCGCGACGTTCCTTGGTTTTCCGGCCCGA
>JAJZCU010000086.1 GCA_021828935.1 Planctomycetota bacterium
TACAAAATCAGCGGCCACTACCCTTACTACAGGGAATCGCAGTTTCCTACGATTAAAATGCGGGAGCATGACGCCGCCGATGCGGACGAATATTTGCTAAAACCGATGAATTGCCCGCATCACATTCAAATTTACGCAGCGGAACCGCACAGTTACCGCGATCTGCCCATTCGCCTGGCGGAATTCGGCACGGTGTACCGTTTTGAACAGTCGGGGGAATTGTCGGGCATGACGCGCGTGCGGGGCTTCACGCAGGATGACGCGCATTTGTTCTGCACGCCCGAACAGGTGGAGGCGGAATTTAGATCCACCGTGGAAATGGTGATTCATGTATTTAAGACCCTGGGATTCGCCGAATATGAATGCCGCGTGAGTCTGCGCGACCCCGCCTCTGATAAATATGCCGGTGATCCCAAGGTTTGGGACGCCGCCGAAAACACGCTGCGCAAGGTGGTGCGCGACGTGGGCATTGCCCATGAAGAAGGCCTGGGCGAGGCGGCTTTTTACGGCCCGAAACTGGACTTCATGGTGCGCGATGTAATTGGGCGCAAATGGCAACTGGGCACCGTGCAGTTGGATTATGTATTGCCCGAGCGCTTCGGCCTGGAATATATTGGCAGCGACAACACGCCGCACCGGCCGGTGATGATCCACCGGGCGCCCTTTGGTTCCATGGAACGATTCACGGGAATACTTATTGAACATTTTGCCGGTGCATTTCCCGTCTGGCTGGCCCCGTTACAGGTGGCGTTGTTAACCATCAGTGAAAAATTTGTGGAGTACGGCCAGACCGTGCTGGAACAGTTGAAAGCCGCCGGGATACGGGCCCAACTGGATGCGGACGACAGCAAAATCGGCGCGAAAATTCGCAAGGCCCGGGAACTTAAGATTCCGTACATGCTGGTGCTGGGCGCCAAAGAACAGGAACAGAAGACTGTGGCGGTGCGCACGCGGCGCGACAAAGATATTGGCGCCATGCCCATCGAGCAGTTCGTAGCGGCCTTAAAGGCCGAGATCGCCAGCCGGGCGTTGGAGCTGACGCTGGGATGATTCCGCGTGGCGGCCTATGACATATTTTTTCCATGGCAGCAGTGGCGCCGCGGGGGCGAAAAAAAGCCGCTGATGCGTGGAGGACGCTGACGACCCGGATGGCGGGAGCCGCCGAGGAATTTGGTCACGGCTGAGCGCCGCTTAGAAAATTTAATACATCTTTTACGACCCAGCTCATGGCGTCCATGGCTCCTTGAGTCCGCGCCGCGAGGTGGGGGAGCAGCAGGGCGTTGGGAATTCCCCAAAGGGGGTAGTCATCGGGCGGCGGCTCGGGGTCGTGGACATCCAGCGCGGCGCCCGCGAGTTGGCCTGCCCTTAGCGCCGCCGCCAACGCGTGGCTGTCGATCACTTCGCCGCGGCAGGTGTTAATTAATAGGGCGTGTGGCCGCATCCGCTGCAAGGCGCTGGCGTCAATGAGGTGGCGGTTTCCGGGCCGGTGGCTCACATGCAATGACAGGATGTCTGATTCGCCCAACAGAACGCCCGACGTGACGCTCTGCGCGGGAAACTCCACGGCACTGCTGACGTCCACAACATCGTTGTAAATCACGCGCATTCCCAAGGCGATCGCCACCTTGCCAACCGCGCGGCCGATGCGCCCCATCCCCAAAATGCCCATGGTTTTTCCCGAAAGTTCCAAGCCGCGGACGGTTTTGCGATACCGATGAAATGCTTCCGGTGTGGTGGGGCCCGTCAGGGGGACCAATGGCCGACCCAGTGCAAATATTAGGTTGTAAACGTATTCACATACCGCACGGGTATTGGCATCGGGCGTTGAGCAGACGCGCACGCCCCGCTTTTCGCAAGCGTTTTGATCAATGTTTTCCAGCCCCACGCCGGCCCGGCCCACGGCCCGCAGCTTCGGCGCGTTGCGCAGCAGAGCGTCGTTGACCTGGGTGTAAGTGCGCACGATCAGCCCATCAGCTTCCGCCAAGGCCCCAGTGAACCGGTCACTGGTGGGCGACGCCTCAACGGTGCGCGCATGTTCGCGCAGATATTGCAGGGGCGCATCTTCCAGACCTTCGGTTACCAGTACCAGTGGCTTCATAAGATTTCCAAAATGCCGTGAATGTGGCCATGCCGCCGCGCCCGTGGCCATTGAAGCGGGGTGATACCGGATGCCTGAGAAAATGGCAAGCCACCTCGCAGCTAAGGGATCGCGGGGGGCGGCAAAATTGGCATCGGCCGGGGCATTGTTTGGGCAAAAAAAGAAAGAGGCCCGCGTTGCGGCGGGCCTCTGTGCTATCTCAATAGGTTATTTAGCGTTCACGCCTGGATGCTCAGTGACGCATCTGAGCGTCGGACACTTGGCTGCCACTGGGCTTAAACAGCCTGGAGAACAGCTTGTACGATACCAAGCGATAGGCGCTGGTGGCGTTGCCCGGCCACTGGCTGCGGTTTTGGTCAACCTTGGTCAGAACATACTGCACATCCTTGCGATAACGGCTGGCCGTGATCGTGGAAGGCAACTGCAGGCGATACGTGTGTTTGTGCTCGCGTAGGACATGCAGGCGGAGCGAATGTGCAGATCGTCCGGACATAGCCGATATCGCCGACCTTCCGGCCATGCGCATGTGATGACGTGTGGAACGAGCGGCCGTCCGCAGGTGGTGACGCATGGTGCGGGCGCTGGCGCCCAGGCCGTTGCCGTGTCGGGTGTGCATTGTGCGGGTGCGTCGCATGGACGAATTGTTTCCCATATGGGAGCTCATCGCACTGGGGGCTGGCAGGGTAACCAGCAACGATCCGGACGTGACTTTGCGTTGGGATACTTGAATGTTGCTGAAAACAGTTTCCGGCTTGGTAATCTTGAACTCTTTGCCGTATTTGGCCTTCCAATCTTTGCGGAATTCCCGGATGCGGCCGTTCAACGCCTTGGCCTTCACGTTCTTCAAACCGGGCCGCAGGGTGTGACGATCAGCCTTGGTCAGCGACTTGGCGGAATCGCGCAGGCCGTTGGTTTCAACCGTTTCATTCACGAAATGGGCCAACAGCTTTTGAACGCGGTGCAGGCGAGTCTGGTTGGTCATGGGCTGACGGCCGTGGCCGCCACGGATGGTGCGCACGCCGTTGCTATTCGTGCGGAGGTCGGCGCCGTTGTTGTCATTGTTGGCGCCAATGCCGCCAGCGGTGGCTGGCAGTTGGTTACGCACGCTGTGGCTTGAGGCTCGCGGCCCGCCTGTGCCATTGCCTGTGCCTTGATTGTGCGGATTCGCGCTGCCGCCGGCAGTGATCGCAGCGCCCGAGGCGTTGGCGTTGCCGTGTAGGTCTGCGCCGTTGTTGTTGTTCGCCGCGCCAATGCCGCCGGTTGCGGCCGGGGCCGGGTTGGCGCCGCTGCCGGTGCCATTGGTTGCGGCGCCGTTGTTGCCAAGACTATGCACCGGCTGTGCATTCTGACCCGGGGTCTGCGTGGTTGTTGCGCTTCCGAACGCCGCCGTGCAACCCAAAAGTGCAACGGACGCCGCCGCCACGCTTAAAGTAGCCTGATGGAAAATCGATGGTTTCATAATAAGGACTCCTAAAAAAAAGTATGTCGAAGACGATCTCCAACTGTTATTTAATCTAAAAGCAAACAGTGGACCAGACGTCGGTAAAAGCACGCAGCAATGTGGTTTCGGCCTTGTTGCCCGGCTGGGCTGAACAAACGTCCGCCGGCGAGCGTGGCTGGCCGGAAAGCGGCGCGCCGCCGACTGGGGGCGTCGCGCCACGCGTCAGAATTGCGTATTTGCGTTGACCGGAACGCGTTTTTTTGATGCGTCAGGCCGGTGGCGGCACGACATTTATGTACGACAGTCCGGTCTGATGGACGCTCGGGATACGCCCATGTGAACGATATGCTTTATTGCCCTCTCGACGCGGGGTTTTTTTCTGGAATTCTAACGCCCCCGAGGCGTATAATTTGGCGTGAAGATGCTCGGTATGGGCGGCGCCATACGACGTACCACCTGAACCGCCGTCTGATTGTTGTTAAGCATGCCGCTGGCTGACTGTAGAAAGCTAATCATGGCCAATACCACTGCCGGCCCCCGAAAAAGCCCCGCCGCCGCGCGCCACTGCCCGGCGTGTGGCGCCTTGGCGATAGGCGGGCGCACCCGTTGCCTGTCGTGTAATTTGGATTTTACAAAACCCGGCGCGGCGCCAGGCACCCGACCCTTGAATATGCCCGCCAACAAAACCCCGTCATATCGCGTATGGGTCCGCGCAGCGAAGTGGACGGGAGGGGCCGTGGCCGTGCTGGCGTTGTTGTTTGGCGCCTATACCTTCGCCACGAGCAATAAAAAAGGGGTGGCGTGGAAGAAGTACCCCACGAGCCGCACCATTCTGGTGAAGCGCTTTTTCGGTTATGTCAGCACCGATACCAATGCGGATTTTGCCAAGGCCTACAAACTGCTGGCCCTGAGTCGGCGTCGCGCGAAAAATGCCCATCCCGGACATTACTATCAGCGATTCCATGATCTGGACCAATATCTGGCCGGAGAATTTGGCCCGCAATGGATTGACCGACTGAAGGTGGTCAGGAAACAGCAGGAGCTCAACGGTAAGTTGCATACGGTCATGGTGGCGGTCGTTGATACCGAACGCTTTCATGTGTTTGTCGCGCCGCAGGTTCCGAAGGGTTTTCATCCCGGCGGACCCACCCATTACGGCTTGCTGGCCATCCGAGAATTTCAGTTCAGCGGCGGCGCGGCTTCGCAACGCCTGGGCATTATAAATTCCTATGTGGGCGGCTTTTATGGCGCCACCGGGTCCGCCAATCAGATCCGCGGCCTGGCCGCCGCCTTCGGCGGTTCCGACGCCAACGAGACCCCGTGGCAGATCAAACAGCGGCTGCTGCCGATTGTGGAAGATCCCCACGGCACCGCGCTGCGGCAGTGCATTTATCAACTTTGGCCCGTACGAAACGATCCCACCGTCCGCCGGCGACTGTACAAAATTATCCACGACCCGCGCTACGCCCCCAATATCCGCACCGATGCCCGCAGCGTCTACAACGGCACGGCCAGTGCAGCAATCCTGATCGGCAATGGCGTGACCAAGGTGCATTGAAGCGCCGTCAGGCCAGGGGCGGCAATCACCGAGCGTCAGTGGACGGAGTCAGCGTGTTTCTGGTTTTTAGCCGCCGCAGCGATATCCGCCAAATGGTGACCATATCGCGCCGGAAGATGCGCCGAACGCTGATGGCTTTGCCGCGGAGTTTCCGGGCCGCATGCGGCGCCAACGCGGCGGGGCTGTGCTGGCGAAGGTCGTTCGCTAAATTGTGAAATAAACCCTGTTCCCAGCCAAAATACCCAGCCATTAAAATTGGCCGGTGAGGGTGGTGCGCCAGCAACCGGGCGATCTGCCGCGCGGGGGTTTTGGGGAACGGCCCCGGCGTGGTGGGTATCTGTGGCAGGCGGGTGTAATAAGCAAACGTGAATGGCTCCATGGAAACCAGCGGGGTGGTGCGCGGAAATTTGGCCAATGCCGCCCGGGTGCTGCGCAGACAATCCGACACATAATTCAGCCGATCCTGGTAGGCGGGAAAATATCCCGCGGCTGGTTCCACATTCGCCACCAGCAACAGGGCCAGCAAAGCCCAGGGCCAGCCGGAGAGACGGATGATTGGATTCCGCGCGGCGGTGGCCGGCGGCTTTTGACTGGGTGTTTTTTTTAACATGCCCCCGACCAGCACCGTATCGGCGGAAATCGGCCGCGCCGGGCGCCCCATGGCTTCCGCCACATACACCATCATGACCGGCAGAATGGGCAGCCAGAAGCGAACAAAATCAAACGGCCAGATCGCATAAAGACCAATATAAAACAGAATGAAAATTTCAATCAGCCGGCTCTGGCCGCGCGGCTGGAAAAACAGGCGCAGCAGAAACCCGATCATCGCCAGCAGCAGCACCATTTTGCACACCACGTTGAACACGCCATATTCCGGGCTGAACATGGCCGGCGGGCAGAACAGGTGGGAAAAATCATTGAGGTGCGGAGTCATCAGCGTCAGCAAATTTAATAAGATCAGATGAATATCGTAAAGCGGTATGCGGCCGCGGTCGGTTAATCCGCGGATCAACTGATGCATGTAGCCATTGTGCGCCTTGTCGCTGAAAATGTTCTTGGCCGGCGACGCCAGCGCCACGCCGCCCAGATACGCCGCGCCGACCAGACCCACGATGATGCTGTTAACAACCAGTTTTGAAAACGGAATAAGCCGTGGCGCTGCGGACTGCCGCGTTTGCCACCACGCCGTGATGCAATCAACCCACGGAGCGCCGGCGGTGGCGCCGAAGCAAATGATGGCGGCCGACCGCATCGACATCGCCGCCGCACACAGCCCCGCCATAATCACGGACTTTATCGGGTTGCGCCACCACTGCGGCCATTTGAGCGCCAGCAGCAACCATACGGCAATGCACAGGGTAAACGCCGGCTCGGATAGTACGGAAAGTTCATTTTCCAGCGTGTACAGGCTGGTGGCGTAGATGGCCGTAATAAGCAATGCCAGCAGAGCCATGGCCGGCCACGCCACCGCGCCCATTGGCGGCGGTCCGGCGGTATCCGCTGGCCACCGACCGCGGATGACCATGTTCCGCACTAGCAGCAACGTGAAGAAAGTGGCCACGCACCCGGTAACCACCACGCACACATGCATGGAAAAAATGTTAAATCCGAAAATTTTCCCCCACGCCGCCAGAATGGCCGGAAACCCAGGCGGATAAAACGTATCCAACGGCGCACGCAGCGCGATGCCACGACCGGCCGCGATGTTGCGCGCGGTTAAAACGTAGCTGAATTCATCGGGGGCGATGAACAGCGACCGGTTGAGCACCCAGCGGTGCATAACATTTTTGTGAAATAACGTAAAAATCGGCAGCAGGCATGTGATTGCCGCCGCCATGACATATCCAAGCCGTTCCAGCACTCGGGCCAACGTTTTCATGCGGCACAGCATAAGCAGGCGCGACGGCTGCGCCGAGCGCCGCGCTCATGGATCAACCGCCGCGGGTCAACGGGGCTCGCTTGGCCATTATTTCCCAATACAAAATGCCCCGAAAATCCGACCCAGCACATCATCGGATGTAATGCGGCCGGAAATGCCGCCCAGAGCGTCCAGTGCCTGGCGCAGTTCGCTGGCGAGCAGTTCGGCGTGCAACTCCAAGGCTCCGGCATCCGCGATTCCGGCGGCACGATGCAGCGATTCCACGGCTTGGTTGAGCAAATCCAGGTGCCGGGCGTTTAACGCCGTGGAATGGCTGGCCGTGGATTCGTTGCATTCCAGAATCGCATCAATGCGGCGCTGCAAGGCGCCTATGCCCTGACCGGTGAGGGCACTTACCGCAGTGGTAGCGGTGTTATCCCGGGCGTCTGCCGGCCCCGTGAGCAGATCGCATTTGTTCAGCACCGTGAGCGCGGCAGGATGCGGATTGGGCAGTTCCATTTTTAGCATCGCAATTGTGTCCGCGCTATCGGCAGGGTCCGTGATCAGCAGCACCAGATCGGCTTCGGCGAGGGCCGCCCGCCGGGCCGCGGCCATTTCCGCGGTCATCGGCATATCGGCGGTTTCCACGCCCGGGGTATCTACGAGACGCACATCTCCGCGGCGGCCGGCAATCGTCACATGCAACTGATCGCGGGTGGCGCCGGCCTGCGGCGACACGATTGCCCGTGGTGTGCCGGCCAATCGGTTTAATAATGAACTTTTGCCCACATTGGGCCGGCCCGCCAGCGCCACCAGGGGCAGCGCATCAAGGCGTTCCCAGCGTACCGCGTCTTTGCGCAAATCAACCATTCCACCGATCATGTCTCCAATGCGTTGCCGCATGGTGGCGCT
>JAJZCU010000087.1 GCA_021828935.1 Planctomycetota bacterium
CACCTGATCGCGATGCATGAACGGAGTAGGCACTCTTGGCATTCATGTTTGAAAGGCTCGATGTTTATCAAAAGTCCATTGATCTTGCCGAGCGTATTCTTGTTGCGACATCGGAATTCCCCCGCGGGTTTTATTTTCTGTCCGATCAATTAAATCGGGCATGCGTTTCCATCGCCACTAATCTGGCCGAGGGAAATGGACGGTTCACCAAGGCCGACCGCAAAAATTTTTTCACCATTGCACGCGGATCGGCCCAGGAATGTATTCCCTTAATTGAGCTTGCCCGCCGTCGGAGCCTGATAACCGATGCTGACCGTTCACACTTTCGCGAGGAGCTGGAGATTATTGGAAAGATGCTCTCCGGCCTGATCAACGGCTTGGAAAACCGCAAAGCATGCATGAATGAGGCAAGAGAGCGGCTGCCGCCGAGACACAACGCGCCTCCTGCGGTCTACTCTCAACTGTCTATTATCATCACCGGATAACAGACGGCCTTCGCCTTCGAAAAACTCACCGTATATCAGAAAACAATTTCCTTCGCTGACAGTGTCTGTGCTATCACTGAAAAATTCCCACGCGGTTACGGTTTCCTTTCAGACCAGCTCAATCGAGCATCTGTGTCCATCGCCGCCAATATCGCTGCAGGCAATGGACGATTCACCATTCCGGACCGCGGAAGAGAATGGCGCCGGCGCCGGCACTGCAAGCGGCCTTGTTCGCCAGCCGAGCGGGGCGAATGCGGGGTCGAAAAAACGCAAAATCCAGACCTCAATTGCTATTTGGCAACCGCCATGCCCACCACTGTATCGGCGGCGCCGTAAAAGAGGAACCATTTATTGTTAAACCACGCCAGGCCTTCGACAAACGTTGTGCCCGCCTTGTATTGTCCGGTTTTTTCCCATGCTTCCTGTGGCCAGAAAAACGGTTCCGCGGGGCGGTGCAGGAGGCGGCCTGGATCATCGCCGGAAAATAGCGCCTGGCCCGCCGAATATTGGCGCTTTGGAATACGCGGCCCGGTGGTGATCCCGCCATCGCTCACGCCGTTATAAAATAATACAATTCCATTCTTGGTATGTAATGCCGGTGGCCCCGGTTCGGTCAGCGATGAGTCGAAATGGCCGGGCTTACTTTTGGGCAGAACCAGCAACGGCTGGCCATTGCCATCCAACACCGGCGTCCAGTTCAAAAGGTCCGGCGAATGCGCCAGGAGGATTTGCTGGTTGGTATGCCAATACATCCAGTAGCGACCATTTATTTTTGCGGCAAGAATTTGTTTTCCAACCTCCCGCGTGACAATTGCCCCCGATTTGGACCAAAGGTTGGCAAATCGGCCGTTGTAACACTTCCTGAATACCGGCCCGTGGTGCGTCCAATGGGTTAGATTTTTGGAAGTCGCCACGCCCAGGCGGGCCACTTTACGATTCCACATGGTGAACGTAAGTACAAACGTGCCATCGTCCATTTGAACGATGCGTGGGTCTTCACAGCCCCCCGGCCACTCATACCTTTGCCACCGGCCCGGCTCTGGATAACAGACTGGGTGCGGCAAAACGTTAAAATGCCGGCCATCGTTGCTTTCAGCGAGCCCCACGCGGCTGGTATATCCTCCAATGTTATTGCCGTGCTTTCCTTCCGCGCGGAAAAGCACATAGAGCTTCTCGTTCCATGCAATGGCCGCGGGATTAAAGGCGTGCGCCAATTCCCAGTGGGAAGGCTTATGCGTGACGGGGTCAGTAAAAATTGCCGCGGGATTGGGCCGCAAAATCGGCGAGCCATCGGCTGGGCGGACAAATGGCCCCAACTGCCAATCATTGGCGGCCGTTGCGGCTGCGGTCATACCGGTTCCCATGACCATCCCGCCGGCGGCGCATAGCGCCATAAATTCTCTGCGGTTCATCGCCTATCCCTTTTGAAAACGCGAGTTAATAAGCATTCATCAGGTCTCAAAAGTTTGTAAAAAAACAGCCCGGTCCGATCCATCCGTCCCGCCGGCCGTCGGCTTCCTCCCATGGTGATCCCGCCGGGGAATTGCCCGTGCGCGGAGACTATCATCAGGGGCTTGACCGCCCTCGACAAGATCAAACCGTGCAAGTCGTTTGGCTTTATTGATGCGTTCGGCTCTGATTCGCCAGCCAGGCGGCGCAGGTATCGGTCTCATCCATGGCGCCCAAAATGGGCGTATTGATCCAACGAGGGCATGCCTAAGCCCCGGCGTACTGCTGACTTGGGCACGCGCATTGCATGGCATCACTGGATGATGAAGGAATGGCCGCACAGTGGACAGTGTTATTGCAATTTCGACCAATCACGCCGTTGAGGGGCGCCTGCGGGTGGAAAGCGGCTCGCACACATCCGCTGGCTCGCTTAAATTGAAGCGTCGCCCGCCGAGTCAATCTGTCGCGGCCAGGGCGTTTACCCTTGTGGAAATACTCATTGCCATTTTTATTTTCGCCATCGGTATGTTGATGGTGGCGTGCATTTTCCCGGCGGGGGCCTCGTTCACGCGCCGCAATACCGATCGGAGCGTGGCGTCGCTGGTGGCGCAGAACGCGGTGGCCATTATTAAGGCTGAATATACGGCGAACGATTTTTACGGCATTGGCGCGACTATGCTCGTGCCGATCCCGAATATGTCTGTCAATTTGCCGCTTGACCAACGTGCCTATGCCTTTGGCCGCAACAATCCGTACCCCACCAGCCATCCAGCGGCCGCGTCTTATTATTGGACGGCGCTGGTGCGCCGCACGCCGGCCACCACGCAAAATAAATTTGATCTGTTCATCCTGGTGTTCAAGAAGCAGGCGGCGGATCAGGTATTTAGCGGCTATGGCGTTACGCCCATTGCGCCGGCCAGCTTTGAGCCCGGAGCGCGGTTGCCCGGTGAAACCGGCGTACCGTTGGTGGCGCAGGGCGCGGTGAGCGCGCCGCAGTTTCCCATCGGATCGGAAGGTATTGGCCTGGAATCGGCGACGGTATTTCGCAAGATTCCGGCGGGTAACGGCGGCGGCGTGACGCAAACGGCGCCGACGCTGCCGGGCGAACCGGTGGCCTTTGTGCCGCCGGCAGATGGCACGCAAGCCAGTCCTCTGGTGTATATTTATCAAACAACTATTGGGTTTTAAGAGCAGCGTATGCCAGATGTGTTCATAACAACAGTTGATCGGCCGCTACGACGCGGACGGGTGAACCCCGGCCGCAACGGCTGGGTTCTGCCCCGTTGTCGTGGTTTTACGCTGCTGGAAATCATGGTGGCGCTGGCCCTGCTCGTGGTGATTTTTCTGGCGATTGGGGAGGCCTTCACCAGCGCCGGAACCGCCCTGCGCGCCGGCGAATCGACGCTTGAGATGACGGCCAATGTGCGGGCCGCGCAGTACCAGTTTGCCCACGATCTGCACCGCCTGGACACCAATGGATACCTTATAATACGGTCGCGCATCATTACCCTGCCCGATGGAACCCAGGGCCGCGCGGACCAATTGGGCTTTATGGTACATGAAACGGTGACCAACCCCACCGGGAGCTATGGCACGGAAACCGGCGGCGGCGCGACGACCAACGGCACGCTCAGCGACTTCCTGCAATCCAACAGCGCGGCCATTTGGTATGGGCAACTGGTGCTGGAGCGGCACGCGGGGCAGGGCGCGGGGTATTGCCAGGGCCAAAAAGTTCCATTGGGCGCGCTGCCGTATCCATTAACTACCAATTTTCCCGCGGCCGCCACCACGCTGCATCCCACGGATTACGATTTTGTATTAGGCCGGCATGTGACGTTACTGGTGGCGCCGGACAGCGCCCGGGCCAACCGCGTGACGATGGGCGGCATCAACGACGCGGCATACAGCAATATTTTGTACAACACGCCCGCTGTGGCGCCGTGCATGGCCGAGGCGAATTTCCCGGCGGATATTACCTCTTCGCGGCTGGCCGTGGCCGATTTAACGCCGCAGCAGGTCATGGAAGGGATCATCGTGGCGATGCAGGTCAACGACAAACTGTACCCCAACGACCCGGAAGGCTTGTTTATTGCGAATAATTACTGTTATCGGTTTGGCGCCACGATCAATGCGTACAGTTCGGGTCTGGGCATTATGAACGGGTATTATCGCGGCACGCCGGAGTTTCTGCGGGGCGTGGATAGTTTTTCAGTGGATTGGGCCAGCGCCACGCCCGACGGCGAATTGGTGTGGCATGGTCTGCCCGACGCCAGTTCCATCCCCGCGGCCAATCCGAGCATTGAGCCGCCGCTGACGCCCACCAGCGGGCTGGGCGATCAATATATTGCCACGTTTGATCAGTCGAACCGGGCGAGTTGGCCGGCGGCGCTGAAAATTTCATACCGGGTGTGCGACCGGCACAATTTGCTGCCGCAGGGCCGGACCTACACGCAGGTTGTCACGCTGCCGCATTAATAGGAAATTGCTCCGCACCGGCGGAACGGGTTTTTAGAAAGACTATCATGAGCCGTCAGAACCGCCCAGCAAACCCGCTTGATATCCGGCGCCCGCGCCGCTGCGGCATGGTATTGCTGCTGGTGGTGGCGTCGCTGGTGCTGCTGGCGGTGATCGGCACGGTCTATTTGTTAATGGCGCGGGCGCAGTTGGAAGTGGCGGGGTATTCGGCCAGCACGGTGAATCTGGATTTTGCCCGGCAGGCGGTGCTGAATATTGCCCGGGAAGAAGTTTTGCAGGAAACGCTGGACAGCCAGGGCAATGTGCTGGGCGGCGACACCACTGGGCCCGGCGGTCTGGCGGCGCGCACCTGGGACTATGGGGAACAAAACGCAAATCCCGCTTATTTCAACGCATCCAATGCCAATTTATCGGTGCGTTCAGAGCCGTGGCTGGCCGCCGCACTGCCCTGGGAGCCCAGCATGCGCTATGCCCCCGGCGCGGAGGTCGTGTACAACGGCGGCCACTACATCTGCAACAGCCAGCCGGCCGTCGGCCAGCCGCCGGGCAGCGGCGCCTGGCAGAAAATTGTGACGCCTGGCGCGGCACTGTATAGCGAGTTGGCGCCAAATCTATACGACCCCGCCACCGGCGCCTTTGACATTCCTATTAACGGCCCCGGCGCCCCGCCGGTTCCGGACGCCTCGGTGGTGGAACCCAACGGCAACATGGACGGCCTGCAGCCGCGCGTCGGCAGCCTGGATGGCATCTTCAACCTGCTGCCGTACAGCAGCGTGTCCGGCGTGCGTTACCGCTATGCCGTGTGTATTACCGACACCAACAGCATGGCCAATCTGAACGTGGGCAATGTCAGCGGCCAGACTGATCCCTACGGGCAATACCTGACCGGTTTACCGATTACCGCGGCCAGCATATTTGGCGGCGATACCCCCGGCAGCCTGCAGCGTTCGCCCTATCCCACGGCGCCAGGCCGGCAGGGGATATCGCAAATAAATTATTCCGGCGTCAATTATTTCCCGGGGTGGCAATCGCAGGCGCTGCGCTTTGAAAAGCCCACGGACTATGGCATTCAATGGTTTGACTTAAGCGATGAATTGGAGCTGCGCAGTTACGGCGGGGCGGGCAGCGGCTTATTGGGATTTTCCGCGAATTACATCTGCCGGCCCGAAGAATTGTGGCCCAAAACGCTGGCGCCGGAATCGCCTTATCGCAATTTCTTCACCACATATTCCTGGGACCGCACGTATTGCACGGTGAGCCTGCCATTGCAAAAACTGTATACGTTGAACGGCGCCACGCAGGTGGACTTAGGCAACCTGCCGGATGAAGCACAATTGTTGTGGCCGTACCCGCGGCAAATTAATGTGAACATTCCCGTGCAGGAGCCCACGGGGAATAATGTGGTCACGGACACGGGGCCCGAACAGGTGGCAATCACCAGCACCGCCCTGGCCACGGCCATGCGCGGCGCCGGTTACCAGACTTACCATGCCATTGCCCTGGCCGCGAATTACGCCGCCTACCGTTTTGACGGCGGACAGTTTGATAACGGCGCATACGCGCTGCCGCTTGGGCCAAGTTTTGTGGATGGCGCCGGCCTGTGCATTCGTGGATCGGTGAGTATCAGCAACGCCCAGCAGCCGGGGCAGGCGCCGGCGGGCATATTTTGCAAACAGCACTTTGGTTCACCCAGTGATTTGCGCACCTACAGCAGCAATCCGCCGGGCGCCGGCACAACCAATCCGCCGCCACCGGCCAATGGCCAGGCCGCGGGACCATATCCCATCAATCCACCGCCTGGGCCAGACGCCCCGTTTACCCCCACGGCGTCCAACTCCAGCAACATTATTGATGCGGGGTTTGCGGCCCAGCCGTTTATTAACGAAGTGGCCGTGTACGCCCAAGCCAGCGGAGGGGCGCGTCCCACGTTGACGTTTCAGAATGCCGCGGTTGAATTGTACAATCCGTTTCCCGTGCCGCTGGATTTAACGGGTTGGAAACTCAAAATGTTTGACGCCACCAAGGGCACGTATGACCCCACCGTGGTGGCGTTCCCGGCGGGCACGGCAATACCGGCCAATGGTTTTGTGGTAGTGGAAGCCAACGGGACCGGGCTGGCGGTCAACCGCGCCGCCAATGTGGTGACCATAAGCGTGCAGGCGCCCTCCGCGTTGGTGCTTTCCACCGTCGCGGACAATCGGTACGTGGTGCTCACGCGGCCATTTTATCCCCGTGGCGCCAACGTGGCGGCGGACCTTCCGGTGGATGCATTTTGTTATGGAACCGCCACCACGGGTTTCAGCACAGCTATTATTAAAAGCGTCAAGCCCATGCCGTGGTCCATCCAACGCATCAACGGCCCGCCCGCAACGACCGCCGGCGGCGGCAATGAATTGGCCAACCCATGGTGGTGTGCCGTGGCCACAGAACAGACGGCCACGCCCGTGAATACGCCGACACTGGGGGCGCCCAATGACGCGCCGGGGACCGTGCCCGAAGCGATACCGCTCTATGACCGCTTTGCCGAATCGCCGCTGCAACTCAAGGGCATGCCGCCGGTGGTTGCTGGAAGTTTGCTGTTAAATATCGCCGATTTCAACCGCATCACGCGGCTGCCTTCAGTCTGTGCGCTGGCGCCCAACGCGGCGCCGGGCGGAGGGCCGGATTATGTGCCGGTGTGCATGCTTTCCTCAAGTCTGGCAACATTAACAAGAAACACTGTGGAACCCAATGTGCTGCTGCAATATGAAGCGCGGGCGCGCTTCGATTTTCTGGCGCCGCCCACCGGCCCGGTGTCGCCTCGTGCCAGCCGCATATTGGCCTGCATCACGCTGGTGGACCGGGCGGACAATCCGCGGGTGGACGTGGGGGGAGGGGCAGTGGGTCTGGAAAAAGTGCGTATCCCCGGGCGCATCAACGTGAATACCGCCCCGGTGGCGGTGCTGGCCGATTTATTTAGCAACGAGCCGCCGCCGCCGCTGCCCGGCGAGCCTGTAGCGCCCACGCTTACGCCGCAGCAGGCCGTGGCGGACACTGAGGCCTTCCGCGACCGGCTGGCGTTTGTGTACCAGCCGCCCGGCGGGGGCGGACCATACAGAGCCAACTTTGCCGCGGGGAAGCTTTATCCGGGCGTGGGCATTACCACGATGGGCCAGTTGTTGTATGCGTTTACGCAAGGTTTGCCAAGGGCCAAAAACCCACCCGCCACCTTGGACGCCCGCGATGCGGACTGGGCCGCCATTTACAACTACTCCACCGTGCGCAGCGACACCTTTGTGGTATATGGGTATGTTGAGGCGTTGCGTGCCAATACCGGTCCCGGCGCCCCGGCCAATGATAATAAATATGCGTGGTACACGGGTTCAGTCACGGACGATCCGAATGGCGGAGCGTCTTCCGGGGGGCGGGCAGGCGCAGAACA